>DATBQC010000362.1:0-8786 GCA_036561065.1 Methylobacter sp.
CAAAGCGTAAAAGGCCGCTGCATTGATGGGTAGTCGGATGTTGCGGTTGATTGTTTCCCTATGGCCTGATCGCCATAAACCATTCTGATGATTTCCCTTTTTGCTTCCAGCCAGTCGCGCAGCTCATTTCCAGGCCTAAAAGCGCGTTTTTCGGCCTTGTAATAGGCCGCTTCGGCGATCATCGATTTAAGATTCGAGTCCAGCTCGTATATCGGCACAGGCATTGGACTTACCGAGGTAAAGCCGAATTTTATCAGGCCTAAAACGGTTTGCGGCGAGTCGTTTTTAATGCCGACTTGTACAGGCTCCCGTTCTGTGAACGTGCCGAACAGACGATCCCATATCGAAAAGACCGCGCCGTAGTTAGTGTCGTGTTCGCTACGTTCCGTTGAATGGTGCGCGCGGTGCAAATAGGGCGCGATAATGACTTGCGCCAGGCGCTTCTCGCCGCGGAATGAAATGTTGGTGTGATGAAACATGATGAACAAGGTCAACAGAGTTTCGTTGGTGACGACCATCGTCTTGTCTACGCCGAGCAAGACAATGTAGGCCGCTTTCAGCACGGTGATGATTAACAGCTCGACAGTGTGCAGACGGAATGCGGTCGAGACATTCAAATAAGGATCGTTGTGATGCACTTTGTGGAACATCCACAGGCTATCGAAGCTGTGGCTGATTCTGTGCCAGCAATAGAGCATCAAATCGAGCAACAGGAATGCCAGCAGGGCTTTCCAGCCGGGGTTGGAGACGTAGCTTAGCAGTCCTCGGTCTGAATAGTGGTCGGCCAGCATCACTAAGGGCGTCGCCGACAGTAACGAGATAACGATACTGTTAAAAATAAACAGGCCGATATTGGTTTGATAAGACTGACGCAACTGTTTAAGCGGCACGCTGCGTTCAGGATGGTTAAGCTCAAGGGCCGACAGGATAACAAATACAACCAGCAAGCTATATGTCGCCAATTCTCCTGACAAGCTTGATAACCATGTTAAATAAGATTCAACAAAGGTGATTAGTGATGTAAATTCGATAGACATTGTCTTCTCCTTGGTACAAAACTGCGTGAACGTGGTGCAACGGCATCTTAAATAAAGACGGTGACAATTTGATGAACAAGTCTTGCTTAAATAGCAGCAAAACCCGCGCCAAAAACTGTTTTTTAGTCGCTGCGGACTGTAAGCTGTAGGCTAAAGCCCCGGTAAACCTTGATTGCCCAAGTTTTTGACGTAGGGTATTGGGAATCCGGCAGACTTGGGAAACGTTATTTTTAGCTGCTTTATTGCATCGGCCTGGTGCAATTGTTCCGTTTTTCGCACCCATTGCAGCACCAGCCAATGCCGAATAAGGTGCGAATTTTTTATTAATATAGGTAGATAAAAGAATTAGCTGTTTTGTCTCCTCAAACTTTAAAACCGCCGCGAATAGCCCAGCTGAAACGAAAGCTGATTCATTTCCAGGTCAATAGTCTGGCCTGGGCTCAAAGGATTCGGGCCGCTGACTTTCTTCGTCGGTGAATACATGAAAGCAAAGGTCACATCGTCTTTGTCGGTTATGGTGCGCGTGAACCCTGTCGTCAAATGCCACTCCTGCACGCCGGGCGCCAGAATATTAAACAGCACTTCCGAGCTGCGGATAGGCTGCTCGCCATAGCTGACGCCGCCGCGCCATGTCCAGTCCGCGTTTTGCTTCCATTGCGTGCCGAATTTATAGACCGTCATGTCCTTCCAGCCGAAGCCCGCCCCATTGTTGTTGCCAAGTTGCGCTGTTTGCAGATTGGGTAGAAAGGCGTTCCCCACCGAACTGACGCTGCTGTAACGGATATGCTCCACATCGAAAGCGGCGGTGACGCTGTCATTGATATCCCAGGCCAGACCTCCATTAATGCTTTCCGGAATGTCGAAGTCGCCCTGTTCGGCAAAGAGTCCCGCATAATGACTGAACGGAGACATGAACACGCGGCTTTTATAGGAAACGCCTAGATGAAGCCCAGGAAGCACCTCCGCAATGCCGCCGATCCGAACGCCGGCGCCGTATGAATAATTCCGGATGTTGTTGGAAAGATTCTGCGAATCGCTGGAATATCCCGCGAATGAACTCAGCCCCTGCGCTTTAAAGGACTGAACCGCGAAAATAGGCGCTATACCCACAGAAAACCGATTATTGGCAAAACTCCGGGCGTAACTTGGGCTAATGAACAGTTGCACCAGATCAATGCCGGTACTGCCGCCGCAGAACGTTCCAGTTCCTCCGCGTGCGCAGGTTTGACTGGCAAAACCAGGATAATCGGTGTTCATGCCGCCGTTGCCGAAAACCGTTAGTCCAACAGACTGGTTGCGGTCCAGCTTATGATTCCAGCCAAGCGTAGGGATGGGGAAGAGGTCGCTATCGCTCTTAACCGTTCCGGGGTTTAGCGGGAAAGTTCCAGGCGCCATAGTCGGCGCACCCTGAACTGTGTATTGACGGTTAGGATTGAATAATTCCATTTCCACATCGAGTCGATTGCCGACAAAAGCCATACCGGCAGGATTCACTGCCGCTGCCATCGCATCCTGAGGCAGGGCGGCGCCCACGCCGGCCATGGCCTTGCTGCGGGCGCCGTAGCCGTGAGCAAAATAGCCATTGGTTGCCTCCGATACGGAGGGGAATGCAAACATAAGTGCGACAATACTGGCTGATAATCCTTGCTGTCGTTTATTGATAGGCTTAGTAAAATTTTCCAGCGGCATAAACTTATTTCTCCAATTTATTCATAATTCAAATATTGGAAAACAGCTTAGTGCGGGTTTTATATAAAATAAAACGATATTATTCGATTTGTGTATCAAATAAATAGATAATCCAATCTGTTGCCGAGGCGTCCGAGAGAATACCAATCTACGCCTTGACAGGGCGTGACGACTTAAAGTACTTTATAAAAAAACGAAAGCTGACACAGCTGACCGGACAACCGGAAGCCAGTGAGCCCCTTAAGGGCCACTGGCTTTTTTTTGGCCAAAATTTGGCTCCAGCAATTAGTTTGCGACTCAAGCACAGGAAATTTTTTATGTCACATTGGTACGAAGACAATTCCCACTCCATCGGACAGACCCCGCTGGTGCGGCTGAATCGCATCAACGATGGCGCACCGGTCACCCTGCTGGCAAAAATAGAAGGGCGTAATCCCTCTTATTCGGTCAAATGCCGGATCGGTGCGGCGATGATTTGGGATGCCGAGCGTCGCGGTTTGCTGGGCCCCGGTAAGGAGCTGGTCGAGCCGACCAGCGGCAATACCGGCATTGCGCTGGCATTTGTCGCGGCGGCGCGGAATATCCCGTTGACGTTGACGATGCCGGAGACGATGAGCCTGGAGCGTCGCAAGTTGCTGATCGCCTATGGCGCCAAGCTGGTGTTGACGGAAGGCGCTAAAGGCATGAGCGGCGCGATAGCGAAAGCCGAGGAAATCGCAGCTTCCGATCCTGAGCGTTATGTGCTGCTGCAGCAGTTTAAAAATCCTGCCAATCCCGCTATCCACGAGCAAACCACCGGACCCGAGATTTGGAACGATACCGATGGCGCTATCGATATTCTGGTTTCCGGCGTCGGCACCGGCGGGACGATTACCGGGGTTTCCCGCTATATCAAGCAGACGCAGAAGAAGGCCATCACGTCGATTGCCGTTGAGCCCGAGGCGAGTCCGGTGCTCAGCCAGCATCGTGCTGGTGAATTGCTCAAACCCGGTCCCCATAAAATTCAGGGCATCGGTGCGGGCTTTATTCCGGCTGTGCTCGACCTGTCGTTAATCGATGAGATCGAGCAGGTCAGCAATGAAGAAGCCATCGCTTTTGCACGCCGCCTTGCCAGGGAAGAAGGCATACTTTCAGGTATTTCCTCTGGCGCTGCTGTGGCTGTCGCGGTGCGTGTCGCCCAGCGCCGGGAAAACGCAGGCAAAACCATTGTTGTCGTACTGCCGGATTCCGGCGAACGCTATTTGAGTTCGCCCCTGTTCGAAGGTGTTTTCGACGCAGGCGGTTTTGCAGCATGAGCGATTATTCCAAGCAGGACTGGGGCGTCGATGAGCTGGTCATCCGGTTACGCCATTTACGCGTGCAGTCTCTGGAAACCCGGCAGCGGCGCGATAAACCCCCCAAGCTGCCGTCGCGCAAGGAACTGCAAAAAATTCTCGACGGCCTGGGCGCGGTGCTGTTTCCAAACCGGTTGGGACTGCCCGATGTGAACGACGAGGGCATAGATTACTTTGTCGGGCATACGCTCGATACCCTGCTGCGTGAGCTGTTCAAACAAATACGCCGTGAGCTGATATTTGTTGCTGTTGATGATGCATACCAGCAGGCGGTCACCATCACCCGTGAGTTTGCCACCCGCTTGCCAGAGGTAAGGACGCTGCTCGATAGCGACATTCAGGCCGCGTACGAAGGCGACCCGGCGGCAAGAAGTTCCGACGAGGTGCTGGTTTGTTATCCGGGCATTACCGCGACTATCCATCACCGGCTTGCGCATATCCTGCATCAATTGGGTGCGCCGCTGGTGGCTCGTATTATTTCAGAGATTGCCCATTCAGCTACCGGCATTGATATTCATCCCGGCGCACAAATCGGCGATAGTTTTTTTATCGACCACGGCACCGGCGTGGTCATCGGCGAGACCGCCGTGATAGGCCGGCATGTTCGCGTGTATCAGGCTGTTACGCTGGGCGCCAAGCGTTTCTTGAAGGATGACGACGGCATCCTGGTCAAAGGCAATGCCCGGCATCCTATCGTTGAGGACGATGTCGTCATTTATGCGGGCGCGACGATCCTGGGGCGCATCACCATCGGCCGCGGCTCAACCATCGGCGGCAATGTCTGGCTTACCCATAGCGTACCGCCCGGCAGCAATATTACCCAGGCGTATCTGCGCAGTGAATTGTTTCATGATGGGGGCGGGATATAGGGGAACAAGGTTCAAGGCGAAAGGCGAAGGGCGAAGGGCGAAGAAACCGGGGCCGGACGGGGTATTTATTAGCCCGTTATCCGCTCGTTCCCAAGCTCCAGCTTGGGAACGCCGTCTTGGAAGCTCCAGCTTCCCGAAACATAGAAAGCTGGAGCTTTCTGAACTGGGTCCCCAAGCAGGAGCTTGGGAACCAGCGTAAAACGCGACGCCGGAGCGTCACTACTGCATTCCCACGCTGGAGCGTGGGAACGATATAACTAATTACACCAACCACAATAGGAAAAATCATGTCAGATATTCACGAAGGCCAAACCCATACCGCGCTAGGCGATGTTGCTGCGCGCACCCTGGCGAATGCCACCAAAACCGTCCCTATGCTGTCAACCATCACTCCACGATGGTTGGTTCATCTGTTGCAATGGAAACCGCTTGAAGCCGGTATTTATCGAGTCAACAAGGTTAAGAATGAAACCGGCCTGCTGGTCGATTGCTCCAGCCTCGATGAAAAGGAACTGCCGCAAACTTTTGTCGATTATGAGGAATGGGGCCGCGAGTACCGCTTGAATGCCGTTAATACGGTGCTCGATGTGCATACCCGTATTTCCGATTTATACAGCAGCCCGCACAATCAAATCCATGAGCAGCTGCGTTTGACTATTGAAACCATTAAAGAACGCCAGGAAAGCGAGCTGATCAACAACGCCGAATACGGCTTACTGAATAACGTAGCCCCTGGCTTTAAAGTGCAGCCGCGTACCGGCGCGCCGACGCCTGACGATATGGATGAATTGATTTCCAGGGTCTGGAAAGAGCCCGCATTCTTCCTGGCTCACCCGCTGGCCATTGCCGCGTTCGGCCGCGAATGCACCCGCAGAGGCGTACCGCCTGCGATAATCACCCTATTCGGTTCTCAGTTTTTAAGCTGGCGCGGCCTTCCTATTATTCCGTCCGACAAGGTTAAGGTGGTCAACGGCAAAAGTAATATTTTGTTGCTGCGAACCGGTGAAAGCCGCCAAGGCGTGGTCGGTCTTTATCAGCCCAACCTGACCGGCGAACTGAGCATGGGACTTTCAGTCCGGTTTATGGGCATCAACCACAAAGCGATTGCCTCCTACCTGATCTCTCTGTATTGCTCGCTGGCGGTATTGACTGACGATGCACTCGGTGTGCTCGAGAATGTCGAAGTGGGCAAGTACCATGAATACAAGTAACGGCGATTTTGCACAAAACGCATCATTGCCTGATATAGAGCAATTGAGCAAACTGGCCAATGAGCTGTTTACGGCGTTGCCCTGCGACGGATCGCGTATCGGTATTGCCGCTTCGGCAGTGCCGGGCGGATTGACTTCATCTTTACCGGGTGCGGATAAATCGGTAATACCGCAAGGCTTCGGCCTGCCGGGAGAAGCGGAACTGCAAAAGTTGTTTGCTCCGCGTCAATCGTCTTTCGATGGCGTTCCTAACAGCCTCGATACAAGTTCGGTTTTCGGCAATCCGTCTTCGGCGGCAACATCGCCGTTGGCGGGCTTGGACAAATCCGTTCTGGACGGCGTTTTGCCGAACGACTTCGGATTGCCTGATGAAGCGCAATTGCAACAGTTGTTGGTTTCGCATGTGCCTTCAGACAGCAATGTTCCCGGAACGGCTGATGCCGGTTCAACGCCTGCCATACCGTCTTCGGCGCCTACCGGCGGCGTTCCGTTTGGCGCGGCGGGCAATCCGACTCCGACACCAGCTTACGGTTTGGCCGCCTCCCTGGCTGGCTTTGATGCTTCATTGGTAGCGGGGCTTTCGCCTCAAGCCTATGGTCTGCCGGGCGAAGCCGAGTTACAGGAGTTGTTCGGTTCCTTTTCCAAGCCTTCAGCAGGTACTCCGGCAAACACCGGCTCGGGTTTATCATTTTATTTTCTTGATGAATTGAAGGACGGCGGATTTAATGCGCAAACGCCAACCTTGGCTTCCGCTCACCCGGCTTTTGACGTGCAGGCGGTGCGCCGTGATTTTCCGATTCTCAAGGAACGGGTCAACGGCCAGCCGTTAGTTTGGTTCGATAACGCGGCGACCACGCAAAAGCCGCAGGCGGTGATCGACCGGATCTCGTATTTTTATGAACACGAGAACTCCAACATTCACCGTGCGGCGCATGAGCTGGCAGCGCGGTCGACCGACGCTTATGAAAAAGCGAGGGATACCGTGGCGCGGTTTATGAATGCGTCGTCTTCTGCGGAGATTATTTTTGCGCGGGGAACGACCGAGGCCATCAACCTGGTTGCGCAAAGTTGGGGACGGCAACATATCGGCAAGGGGGACGAGATCGTGATCACCTGGCTGGAGCATCACGCCAATATCGTGCCGTGGAAACAGCTCTGCGAAGCAACCGGCGCGACATTGCGCGTTGCGCCGGTTGACGACGACGGCCAGGTATTGCTGGGCGAATATCAAAAGCTGCTGAATTCGCGCACCAAGCTGGTGTCGTTCACGCAGGTATCCAACGCACTGGGCACGGTGACGCCAGCTCGGGAAATGATCGAGATGGCACATCGTGTCGGCGCGCGCGTGTTGCTGGATGGCGCTCAATCCGTTTCGCATTTGCGCGTCGATGTGCAGGCGCTGGATTGCGACTGGTTCGTGTTTTCCGGGCACAAGATATTCGCCCCTACCGGCATCGGTGTGCTGTACGGCAAGGCTGAGTTACTCGAAGCCATGCCGCCGTGGCAAGGCGGCGGCAACATGATCGATGACGTGACGTTTGAAAAAATCGCCTATCAGCCCGCGCCTGCCCGTTTTGAAGCCGGTACCGGCAATATCGCCGATGCGGTAGGCTTGGGCGCAGCCCTGGAGTATCTGCTGAAAATCGGCATCGATAATATTGCGCGTTACGAGCATGAGCTGCTGGTGTATGCGATGGATGCGCTGAGAACCATATCCGGCCTGCGTTTGATCGGCACGGCTGCCGACAAAACCAGCGTGTTGTCGTTCGTGTTGGAAGGACACAGCAACCAGGATATCGGCGTCGCATTAAACCGCGCCGGTATTGCGGTACGCACCGGCCATCACTGCGCCCAGCCTATCCTGCGCCGTTTCGGCCTGGAAAGCACCGTGCGCCCGTCACTGGCGTTTTACAATACGCATCAGGAAGTCGATCTGTTGGTCAGTACCGTGAGACGGATTAAGAGCGGTAAGGATTTTTAGCGGGAAGGGATTTTTGCAGGAGGGGCTTTAAGTGCAGCCCCTCCTGTTCTCGTTCCCTCGCAGCGCGTGGGACCGAGGTAAAAATTTTTTCGTTTAAGTTAAGAGTTATAGGTGTGGGCCATGTCCACGATGGATCTACAACTTAACAATTGCCACCCAAATATCGCGGGCGCGGCCCGTTCCTACGGCGTCGTTGTGTTTAACTTAATGGTGGATAGATAGCTCAGGAATGTAGGTATTAGGGCAATGCAGGAGCAATTGCCGAGAAGGTTAGATTCTCCTCCCCCCAACCCTCTCCACCAGAAGATGGAGAGGGTTGGGGGGAGGAGATAAGCTTAAAACACGATTCCAACGACCCGCACAACCAACTCAATAAAGCGCAACGGCGGCCTCGGCCAATTCCGGTGAAAACACTGAAGCGGAGGGGCGTTCATAATAACTGCCCTGCACCAGATCAAAACTGGTATTACGAGCCAGCGATTCGGATTTTTTTTGATCGATTTGTTGCAGGATAGTTTTCCCACCCGTCGAAGCGACCAGTGCTTTTAAGTCACGCAATTTTTCAAATAAGGCATTGTCGCGCACCTGCTCTAAATGACGCGCCGATAAGCTGACATAATTCGGGGACAGCTTGGTAATCAGCTCGAACGATTGACTTTCCTGTG
>DATBQC010000363.1:0-2135 GCA_036561065.1 Methylobacter sp.
CCCCGGTTTTTCATCCCCTTAAAACCGGGGATTTTTTTGTCCGGTGAGTATATGACTTAAATTTGCTCCGCGTCAAAGAAAAAATAATGACCGGGCAATTCACGGGGCTATTTTTATCAAAACCGAATGTCCGCTATCGACTCAAAGCGGACGTTCATCCTTAATTAATTCAGTGTAATTAATGAGGTATTAGGTCGATATTTCTTAAAGGTAGAAATCTTCTGGTTCAATCCACCGGCTCTACCCAGAAGTAACCTGCCTTTATGAATGGTCGAACAGTAAATTCGTTTCCATAGAAACGCATCCTTTTACCTATCGCATTCAGTTCTGGTTTGGCATCCATGAACGAAAGGGCGCCAGAAAAACAATGAGATTTGCGTGAAATTTCTGTTTTGCCTCCATTAGTGAAATTCCCATCGCTTCGAATAACACTTATATTATCTAGGACGATAATTTCAGGGTTATCAACACTGCCGCATCGCGGTCCATATTCGCAGTCCGTAAAGCTACCGGTCTTTTTTATTTCAATCTCAGTACCTTCAATAATCCATTCTGCTTCTGTTTTTGGATCTTTCATATCGTAGTAGAGGTCGGGACAAGGCGTAGCGTGTGCGGTACATGACGCAGCTAGAATTGACATGAAAATAATACGGCGAAAGCAGTTCATAAAATCCTTGACATAATTATAGCCACCTAGGGCCCTAGAGGTTACCGAAATATCTTGTGTCAATGTCCGCTACTGGGACAAAGCAGTCACTCATTGTAAATAGGTTGAATCATGGCAATGTAAATGGGTTGCCCATGGTAGTGGTGTCGAAAAGCCGGAATTTGACTTTCTCTATTTCTATAGCATCAAATTCCTTTTTGATGCCCGATAGGAATTGATTGAAATCCCCACGATCACTCGGATAATAGCGCCAAGGGATTGGATCTTTTGCACAGTCTAAGAAAAAATGGCCGATATAAACAATCTCCCTGGGTTCAACAGTAAAACTACCCGCCTTTGACTTCCCATCTTGTATCAGATTGCTGCGCTTACCATTGAAATATCCGACATCTGAAATGGATTGCGCAGTTTTGATACTGAACCCACTCATTTGGTATTCACCAGGTTCAACGATATATGCGTAGTTGACGAAGTGTAAGCTGGCAGGAAGAAAAGAACCGTCTTCAACTATCAGGTCAGCTTTGTCTTCGTCGCTTTCTTTGGGATTCCCTACTTTGTCGAAAGAGAGGCTTCTGAGTTGTGCGTTATCAAATCGACCACATTTCCATTTTCGACCCCAATTTGCTGAGATCAGAACAACCCCTTTGATGCTGGAGTTTTCTTTATAGGCCGATGAACTGAACGGTATCGCAAACTCTGCGGCATTGGCCGCATTTAGAAAGCTGAAAATTATTGATATGAATAAAGAGATATAAATACGTTTCATTACATATCCTCAATCAGTATGCAATCCTGACCGTCCGCGAATGGGACAAAACGGTCATTCAGAAAATCGTTTTGTCGTGAGTGCACTCACAATTGTTTCAATCAAATCTTGTGGCGTTTTGTAGTCGTAATACTCTGACCAAAATAACTCTTTGTCTCCTTCATGAATCTGTGCTCCTTCGCTATGAAGGTAGACTCTGAGACCTGTTCCCTGAATAGTACCACTCAAGTATTTTTCTGATTTCCCCGCGATTTCAAAATGTAGGCCATCGATAACCGAGAGAAGCTGAGCTTGTGCGGCATGTATAAAAGGGGTCAACCCATCAGAGGTCTCTACAATTGCAGGCGCCCAAGCCAGTTGATGGGCTTGATGCCATTCCTGATGCTTTTTAATCCATTGGCGAAATTTCAGAAGCAAGCTTATAACCTAAAAGTCAAATAGGGAGGCCTCAGTCGCATACTATTAAAATACATGCTCTAACGCAAACTCATGTTCTCAAATTTCAATTCTGTAACATTTATGAACGTCGGCTATTGGGACAAAGCGGACATTTATGACGGAGCAATATAACAAAAAGCCCCGCTTTTGGCGGGGCTTTTTGTTGGTTTAAATCTGATTTGAAAAATGTAACGAGCGATGCTGAATCTGGTGCGCCCGGAGCACAGGAACCGGAATGCACAATAAGTACATGAGGATTCCGCG
>DATBQC010000364.1:0-1634 GCA_036561065.1 Methylobacter sp.
CACAATAATTGCTAATTGAAGAACTCTATAATTCTTACATACGATGCTCAAAAGCGTTGCGGCAACAATTTCTACCCCTATTGCACACTGAATCATATATCTAGGTGCGTAGGCATGAGTAACGAAGCTTGCCAATAAATATCCGAATACGGGCAACGCAACGAATCCAATCGTGGCTGTAAGTTGCGGGAGCGCGAGACCGCTCTCCCGCGACGACAACCGGCGGGGCATGGTGATTTCAGGCCGAACCACAATGTAATACAAAAGCACGATTGTTGCGATCGAGATAAAAAATACCGTTGGCGCTCCACATACCAGGGAAAATGCATCGTCGATCCCGCGTAGGGAAGGCTGCCCCCAGAAATCCGTTGAGTATGCTCGCGCTGCTTGTATGACAGGGAGAAACGCAAAAAGCGGGACAATGGGCGCCGCGAACGCGGCCCACAATAGTTGGTCTGGCTTCCTTCGGGTATAAAATCTCACGATTTCGGCCATTGCAAATGGTATCATTATCAATATACCGTAATAATGGCTGCAAACCGAGGCGGTGATGAAAAACGCAAATAGCGGCACGGAAATTTTCCGGTATCGGCCTGCCGAAGCATCCTCCCAAAAGAGATAAGCCGCCGCGGCAGACCCAAGGAGCAATGCATAACCTCTTGCCTCAAAGGCATAGTAGTACAATGGCGTCGAAAGTGGAAATAACATAATGAAATAGCCAATTAAGTTTGTCGTCTTACGCGCCGTGACTACGAATAGACAAATTAGCATGAGCCAAAAGCCGATCAATTCTGGCAATCGGACTACGACGGGATCGGAGCCAAAAACCCACAGAAAAACTCTTGTCAGCCAATAAAAGGTTGGAGGGTGTTGATCGGCTCCTGTTAAGAGGATTTGCCAGCCTCGCTGGAACCCCGCTTGCGCAATGTAAAAAGTGAAGAACTCGTCGTTCCACAGCGGCTTTAAATTCGCCTGATACGCTGTAACCGCGAAATAGGCAGCGCTAAATACGGCGACTACACTTCTCGGATGAGCTTCAAGCCAACTGGCGCACGACCGCGCCCACCGAGAGAATGGATTAGCCTTCGCCTGCTCCACGCCAGTGGCTGCGGTAAGATACATGTTTTTACTCCACGCGATCGTCACTAAATTTGGTCTAAACGGCGACTCTCGCCGTTCAGGTCGCTCGGAGCTTGCCGCCGCGAACTTCCCCCGCCAGCGCTCTTCCCGGGAGCTTAGACCATCCATCCAAGCCCAGAATTCTTACAATTTAGTTCAAGCTTTAAAATTTGGCGAAAATAGGGATTACGTTGAGATAACATTAATTCCCTAATTAAGGCGTCAGTTAAGCTCCCGCCATGCCGCGCCTCGCCGGCATCACCGTCCCAGCTTCGCCGCATCACGTCACGCGGCGCGGCAATCGAAAGCCGAAGCGATTTTGGGACGAGCCTTCCAGCTTAAGCGACCCGGCGGAAAGCCGAAGGCGGTCGAGCCGGGTCGGTAATTATTTCTTCAAGCTATTCTCTTATAGTCGTCAATTCGGCTGATCTCGCCTGTTGAGTCTCTTATGCGTCACCTCTCGCTATTCATAGCGCTGGCTCTTTTGGCTGGCTGCGCTTCAAGCGGCGGTCGCC
>DATBQC010000365.1:0-2103 GCA_036561065.1 Methylobacter sp.
AGACACTTTACTATCGCGGAATATATTAACGCATGTCCAATCAACAACTGATTCAGTTGTCTGCAAGTCCACATTGACTACAGGTTCTCCTCCAGAACCAAATGAAATTGATGGACCATTCGGAGTGCCAGGATTTAAACTCGAATATTGAAGAATAGGCCCGAATATGGGGCTCAAAAATACTCCATCTGCCAAAACAAATACGAGGTTTGCACCTTTAGATGTGAATATATTGAAATTGTGGTATTTACCATCATTCCATGTAAAAGCATACTGAGATATTACATCAATATTGCCAGTAAATGGATTAAAAGAAAGTAAATTGATGTATGGGTTGTTGGAAGAATCCGTTGATAAATGGAGTTCAACAGACTTCCCAGAAATACCTTCATCTATGGATATAATTACCCCACATGGAGACAATGATAATTTCGGCAGAGTAGCAGGAACAATATTACCCGGTGAATAACTAAGTACACGACACCGAAAGTCCAATTTCCAATCTGAAATATCATTGATTGGTTGTATTGTGACAATAGGATCAGATAGAGTAAATGATATATAATCCGAATTTAGTGTATCTGTCAGGCGCATTGTTCGGCCAAGCATGGTGGCAGACATGCTCCCGCCGCGTGTCCAAGATGGAGTATCAGAATCAGGTAAGCCTGCTCCGAACCATGAAATACGCGGTTCTGGATTTGAGTCCTTTCCTATGTAAGTGCCGGGAGATATACCTATTTTTGCTAAGGAACTGCCACTAATGATGGTAAAAGAAGATGCAGAACCAAGATTAATTGATGTCAAACGGATTTTGCCATTAACAACGCTTGCAAAGGCAAATCCAGCGATTACATTGATTGCAGCTGCAATACTTGCAGCTGTTGTGTTAGAACTCGAGAATGTGACTACTAATTCTGGACCATTGTTTAGACGAAACCTGAGTTGATCTCCATTCGCCATCGGATACGGTTCTGTCGTAGTGCCGATAACTGTGGGAGGGGATGGGGAAAATTGTAAAAAACATATATGAACTGCAAATTCTCCATCATCTAATACTATAGTAGCAGCTTTATCATCAAGACTAAATGTATAATAATCAATTGATACCCTATATTCGAATATAGCAGTCGTATTTGACTGTAATATAGGCTCGAGGCGTAGGAATCCTCTGTATGCTCCAGAAGTAAGGCCGAGTTCCGGAATTTCAGATGTAAATGCCGACGCCGAAGAATCAAGGATCAGTATAGGACCGGAGGAGGTCCATTCGGAACCGCCTTGGCCAATAGTTATCCATGGAGTTAAGTTATCTTTTTCCGGAACGACAGAAGGAACATATTCTACATATTTGTTATCTTCAATGAGATTAAAATCTATTGAAGTGGAATTTACACGAATAAATTGCCACTGACTAGTATTGGCCGATTCTCGACCAATTGCTCCGAAAAAAACTTGCTGTGCCGGATCAAACTTACCATCGATATCAGAAATCGCAGGTAAATCAGTATATGTTGCGTTAGCCTCGGCTGTTGTATCCCCACTAAGGAATATACTGATCGATCCATCTGGATCACGTGCAACCCGATAAGTCTTATATTCTGTCCAATCTGATGTAAATGCCATCCATGAGTCTATGAACTCCGGGAAGCCATTATTAGTTAGCAGACCGACTTGTCGTATTAGGGGAACCTTATTAGTCGTATCATTAGAGAAATGGACTCCTGATTGCAATTGATGCGCATTGAATGTTGTCCGTAATTCATTCAAAAGCGCAATAGCGGTAGGCAAATCAGTCGCAGTTGGAGCAAATAGAATGTTGACACTGTCCACTGATTGATGGATGAGGCCAGGCCCGCCTCCTTTAGCTATGTGAGCAGAATACTGCTCTTGTAATGCATTGCTCAGAATAAGTAACTGAGCCAAATTGGATGCGTCAGCAAGAAGAATAGAATCGACAGTGTCATTAGGATCATGAGACCCTATGTTCGTGAGATGAGCATTAAATAAATCTTTCAGATTATTTGCTAAAACTATTGCCGACGATAAATTTGATGCTTCTGATAACAGAAGACCAACAATCCCAACGCGCTGCCCATCGGAAAGACC
>DATBQC010000366.1:0-6226 GCA_036561065.1 Methylobacter sp.
GCATTTGGCAGGATACACAGATTCCTTTTGGCAAAGCAGGGAACGTTACCAAGCCGATCACCGGAAACGAGCGGACCAATTCGCAGTCATTTGAACAATTGACCAGCGGGGTTCCCTATATTGTCGGCTGGGGGGCAGGCAATAAAGCTGGCACGAACGATCCTAACTACGGTTCTATCGGTGCAAGCATCTCCTTTACTCCGGGTGGAAACGAAGATGCTAACGGTGTTGTAACAGGTGTTCTCCACCAAGACTTAATTACTCCGGTCGTAGTGGGAACGAGCAGTATTGTTGTAACATTTGTCACACTTGATGGTAACGATCCGAAAAAAAACGGAAACTGGATCGGACTATGGCAAGGCAGTACTCTTGATTTCAACGGAAATTACCTTCAGAAATGGGATGTCACTTCCAACAACAGCCAAGACTCCCAGGGTTTAAATACCACACAACAGATCAGGAGCGGTTCTACGTATACGCTTGCGTATGCCTGTGGCCCGAACGCTTCAGATATTGTTGCCCGGTGCACGTTCAAAACAGCTAGTTACTAGCTAGTACATCAATCCCGGCGGTAACCGTCGCCGGGATATCTCACGTCCAATAAGAATCCTGCAGTTCCTATAAGCTCAAGGAGATATGGATGCTAAGCAGACACCTTGATGGTTTCATAGGACTGAAGAGAGAATATTCATAAAATCGTTATAACTTACGCGAAATGCCCTTTCGTCGTGCTGTCTCTTAGTCGCTGGGATTACTTTCCGGCAACAAGCGCAGGGAAAACAAAGAGGTATTAGCTAATTTTGATTCGGCATAATCAATTGTTGGTAGCCGATGATGGAATCAAGATGGGGTGTTCATGGTAACGTTTACGAGACTCAACACGAGTAATTTTCTGTACACAGCAGACTCTGGCGGTGCCAACGTCGGTTGGGTTGGATATCTCCTGCCGAAAATGGCCGATCCTTCCACGATACCACCTACGTTTGGTCTGGAAGAATCCTTTACCGAGTATTCCGGCACCTATCTTTTTAGTTATGCCGCACCCAACCTTAGCAGCAATGTATTGACCGACAAGTTTAATGCTGATGTTTGGAGTGCGCTCGGTACCGCCGGCCCGTCTATGGCCTGGCTGCTAGACCTTTCCGACATATCCTCCGGAAGCATCACCTATCTTTCTTATAGCTCATCAATCTTTGCTGTCTCCAGTCCATTAACCGCCGCCATCACATCAGACCTAACGTTCACTGTCGTAAACAGCTCATCGATAGCTCTTCAGGATGACGGGTTTATCTTTGCGGTAACCAATGATGGCGGGGGGGTTACTTTCACCGCCAGGAATGGCCCGGCGAACTGGAAAATACTTCCCAACGCTGCATTTCTTCCGATGAGCGGAAAGGGGCGGGGGACATTTAAATTCAAGCTCTACCTAGATCCTGTATTTGATTTTGATATTTTGAGATGCAAACTTAGGTACTGCATCCCACAATCTAGCGACAATCCGGATCCGGCAAAGGTGCTGGCCCAGAGTTATCCACTGATAGATACTGGAAAATTTTCGTCGTCGGTTACCATTCAGATGATCGCCCGGCTAGATCCGACCAAGATCGCTGACGTCAATCGAAGTTTTCTTGCATTCACCGGAAACAGTTGTACCTCTCTTAGCAACGCTGGTTGTTATGCTAGCGAACCGACAAAGATTTATTCGACTTTCGTTACCGATGCCAGGCATCCGATTCTTTTCGCGCCAGTCGGTTGGGAAGATACGAGTAGCGTTGATCCCGATTCTACCGTTGCTCGGTTGGTTTTCACCCTAACCGATCTGGAAGCAGTGGGATCCAACTCATATTACATGGCTCCCCATGGCGATTTCCGGCTCGGAATAGACCCGGCGTTTGTTAATGCATCCGCGCCGTCTGCACTCCTGGCGGGGATATACGGTACCGAAACCGTTGGCTTTACTCCTTATTCTGATATATCTAAAGATGATGGTGACTATCTTTCATTTGTGGCTTACCAAGCAGGGTATGCTCCGGTGTATCCCCTTCCGGAAATCTCACCGGTCGGCCCTCCTCCTAACGAAGAACCGCTATTGACCTCGCTGTATCAAACTTCCTGGGCAAATGTAATACGGGGGAGCGCCTCTTCTTTGACGGTCGGGTACTACTCCCAACCGAAAGGTGCTTCTCTCTATAACAATGCCACGATGCTCTACAGCCAAACGAAGGAATATCTCGGGTTCTTTGAAACGGCTGTTGCTATAGATCAATCATCCGACTTTTGTTTCCCGTTGGTTTCGTATTCTGCGACTACGGTGAGTGCGGAGCCCTACACTTTTTCCTTCAAACAAATTCAAGGATTTGAGAGCACGATCTTAAATCCTTTCCGGAAAAAAACGATTCAGAATAAAAAACAAACGGTATCGGTAGCCCATACCATGAAGCGGCGGAATCTTGCCGATAGTCATATTGCCAAACTCACCGTCGATCCAACAACGGTGGCAACGACACCGCAAGGGCTTCTGGCAACTGTCGATACCGTCGATAGTTCCTGGCAGAACCTTCTGTTGGCTAAAAACGAGACGTCTCTCGGCTCTTTTGCCTTGCAGTTCGAAAACCTAAGCGACCCGTTGAAAAATGCTTTTCAATCGAACCAGTTAATGTTGGTGGTAACCGATGGGAAAAATATCGGTTCGCTTAAGTATGACAGCGAAGGAGGGGAGATTAAACCGACACCGACTGGTGCGATCTTCGATAACCTGATGGCAATTGAAGAGTGGCTTTTTTCTGTCGATACTCCCTCAAGCAAGAGCAGTAGTCCACCTGTCTATGGCGATTACACTAACGTCATGATTTTCAAGTTCTGTCATGGCTCCTTAACGGATCTTATTCAGAACCCGAAAGGATGGACTGATCCGGGTGACTTTAACGATATCGAGAGCATTGGTGTGGCAGGACTTGCCGGCGTTTCTACCTGGATCGGCGAGTATTTTGCCCAGGCTCAAAGCGATCTGGAGCTTTATCCTGACTATTTGCACAACTTCTGCCGGATCATTAGCGATCCGAACTGGAACGGCATCCTGACCCTAAAAGCAGACGTGGCCAAACTTCCCTCCAGCATCCAAGGCTTGATGGCCGGTGTCGTCTATCCCAACGATTTTTATGCGCACCATTTCGGCATAGAGATAAACCCGGTCGAGACAGACGCCACTGGTACAGTCAAACTGGTGAATAATAGTTCGCTCTTCGGCCTTATCAACTATGTTGATGCCGATTACAAAAAGCAGATTGCCGCCGGGAAAGGGCCGGAGCAACCGGTTCCTCCGCGGCCGGGGAGCACCTATGATTTCAAGGTTCTCTATCTTCAGTCGCTGTTCGTTAACTCTGCCGTCGCCAAGTTCGGAAGCAAAACTCAGCTGACCTGCAACCAACTGTATAACGAAATTTCAACGTCACTGAACGGCAAGACCGACAACTACAACTCGATGATCATTGAAGGGACGTACCAGAACCAGAACGGTAAATCGATCTATGTGTTTGCCACCAATGGAAATAACGCTTACGGTTTCGGTTCTTCTATCTTCAACACATTAAACTTTACCCAAGGGCAGTTTAATACCGTTTCGGACGGGAGCGATGGCGGCAGCGTGATTTCCCTGTTCAGCCTGACAGGGAAATTCGATTTCAGGAAAATTAAAAACCTCGATATGTTTTCATTCGGAAGCGAAGGGGAACCTTCGGTCGACGATCCGAAAGGGCTGGCATTTACCAACGTCTTTATCAAGATGACCTCCGATTTGGCCAGCTCTGCGATTACTTCTATGAGCTTCGATACATCGAGCATCACCTTTAATGTCGCAGAGAGCGATCCGCGCGATAACAGCCTTTATCCTAACTTCGCCCTCGATATCAAAGGGCTGATCATCGGCGATGCCCAAAGCAGCCCGGCGTCGAAAGGGTTTTTAAGGCTCCAGACCGATGCGAAGATTACCGGCACCGTCGGTACTTGGTACGCGCTGAATTGCTCTTTGAATATGGGGTCGCCCGGAGCATTGGCATCGTCGGTCGGGTTTGTTTCCTCAATGTCACTGTGCTGGTCGCCTTCGGCCGCGTCCAATCTGGATAGCGAAGATCCCTCGTACAAGGTCTATCTCGGCTTGAGTCTGCCAGGGGCAGGAGGCGATGCAAAACTTCTGTCGTTGCAGGGAGTGTTGAAACTGACCATCGGCGAGATGAAGCTGTCGTATATCGAGGGGCAGCAGGCGTACATGATGATGCTGTATGACATTGCACTAAAATTTCTTGGACTGGTGCAGATCCCGCCGTTAAACGGCAGGACATCGTTTTTTCTTTTTGGCGGCCCGAAAGGCTCGGCATCGAAAGTAAGCGAGTTAGGGTGGTATGCGGTCTATAACGTCGCACCACCGACCAAGCCTAGCGAAACTACGCAGAAGGCGCTTGCCATGGGAGAGGGGGAATAATGGCTTTCGAATTTATCACCAACTTGATTGGTACTTCACCGAAAGTGTGGTCCACAGCAACAACGACAGCAGTTACCCAAATATCAGCCAGATTGGCCGCCGAGACCGAAGTACGTATTTTTGTCGATAACTCTATCAATTTTGGTCATCAATCGTGCAGTGTGCTTCTAATGAAACAGCTGATCGATACCTACGGATTCACTGGTGTAGGAAAAACCATAACCATGACGTATCCGGCTTATGATTATGTGAACACGCTTAAAAAACTGGCGCTTCTCATTCCGGGACTTGACCCGGGTGGGAATCAGCCAACAGAACCGCCATATCAACCAGCACCTATTCAAAATTATGGAAACTCTGGTGTAACAATTGCGTTTACAACCGTCGAAGCACTTCCTGACGTTCAGATCAACTACGGGTTTACTGCTGGTGCTGATGATGGAGCAGGACGCGATACGCTAAACTGGTTTGCTATTAACTTGAGAGTGAACCTATTCCTTCGATTGCAGACCTACCAAAGGCCTGGTGTGCAGCAGGTGCAATATGGGGGAGTTAACCAAGGAACCCCTCCCTACGATTTAACCTCCGTTACTGCTTTCGGCTGGCCTTTTAACTATCGTGCATGGTACATTCCTGACGCTTATTGGATACCGACTATGGCCGACTGGACATATTACACGACCAGTCCGGATGTTTCGGAAAACAGTCGTTACCATACATCACTTGCCCAAGAGTTGGTTCGATTTATCACTGCTAACCCTGATAGCCTTCGGTTAATGCCAGTATACGGAATTAAGTCGCAGCAGGGTCAGGTGGGGATGCCCCCGGATAAACTCCTACCGACCATAATTTCCACGGCTTTGGGTGGGGGGTATCTTGATCCAGCACATCAGCCAGCCGTTGTCGTAAGCATGAACAATGATCTTACAGATGAACAGTACAACATGAGTTTGAATGTTTGTCATGGTTTGCGCACATCTGATGAAATACTTGCTTTAAACGCATTTAATGAAGCAAGGGAAGCAGAGCTTTCTGCAAGAAATACACTGCAAACGGCTATCGCGGGAGCAGATCTTGATCAGCTGCAGCAAAATCTCAATGAAGCAACCGCCAATTTGGCTTCTGCCCAACGGCGTAACAATATGCAGACTGCTGGATGGGAGTCCCGCGTGGCATGGTTGACACCCAGAAATGCTGGCCTTGGAGTTAGGTTCGTTTCGAGTGTGCCCAGAAATGGTAATGCGGCGGTGACGGATGAGCAGTTAGCTGCCGATCTCGCGACGCTTATCGATCCATTGCAAACACCTCGACCTGCAGTGTTGTTTTTAGAACTAGGCGCGCTCCCTCCACTCATCTTTAATTATCTGATGAGTTTGGCGACCTATCCAAACGTGTTTGAAGGGGCCAATTCCAATAACCTCGCTTTGAATCAAGGGGGGAGCTATCTAAGGATGAAAAACAATTATGGTCTTCCTTATGAGAACAATGTTCGATATCCACAATGCTGGTATTCATCTCGGTATAACAGTTACACCAAATCAGCCATGGAAAGTCTGGCGGCCGCTAACGGGGTGACCTCTGCTCTCGAACAGAATCTGTTTAGTGCAGCTAATTTCGTTCCAAACATTACCATCACCACTAACTACCTGAACCATTTCTATTTTTCCGCCGATAATACTCTCCGGACTTACTACACACAGAATCAGGCCTACTACCACAACCCGAACAACGACAAACTCATGCTCGGGC
>DATBQC010000367.1:0-11181 GCA_036561065.1 Methylobacter sp.
AGCTTTAGGTGAGGAAGTTAATCTTGATGTTATTTTGGATGTTCCCGTTACTATTTCCATGGAAATTGGCCGAACCCAGATTAACATCAGAAATCTTTTACAGTTAAATCAGGGCTCTGTTGTTGAGTTGGAGCGTTTTGCCGGAGAACCGCTTGATGTGTTGGTAAACGGTACGCTGATCGCGCATGGTGAAGTCGTCGTGATCAATGATAAATTCGGCATTCGCTTAACCGATGTCATCAGTCCATCGGAACGGGTTAAACGATTAGCCTGATGACTGGAAAAATAATTGCCGCGTGGTGGTTGTTAGGCTGGGTTTCTACCTGCTTTGCCGCGCCGGGGGCCGAAGTGCCGAAACAGACAGTCAGGACAGTTTCTTCAGGAGATATGCTCCATTGGAGTGTAGGACTGCTGATCGTCTTGAGTGTTTTTTTTCTTTGTGTTTGGGCCATGCGCAAGTTAAGCGGAAACACTGTCAACGGCGCAGGCAAAATGCGCGTGGTCGGCGGCTTGTCGCTGGGTATGCGGGAAAAAGTCATTTTGCTGCAAGTCGGGAAAAAACAGCTTATTTTGGGTGTGACGCCGGGGCGTATAGACGCGTTGCATGTGTTGGAGGGCGACGATTGCTTGAGTAGCAGTGAGTCGACAGCTATCGGGAAGGACAGCGGATTTGCGGCTATCGTGGCGCAAGTAATGAAGGGACGAGCCGATGGCTAAAAACGCTTTATTTAGATCAGTGGCGTTTCGGTTACTGATAATCGGCATGGCTTTTTTGCTGATCGAAACACCGGTTTATGCCGCCGCAGGAATTGAAGCGGTCACCGTTACGACGGGCAAGCAAGGCGCTCAGACTTATACGGTAACGATCCAGATTCTGGCGTTAATGACCTTGTTAACGGTGCTTCCGGCGTTGTTGTTAACCATGACTTCATTTACCCGGATCATGATTGTGCTCAGTTTGCTACGAACTGCGTTAGGCACCGGACAGGCGCCCAGCAATCAAGTGTTATTGGGCTTATCCATGTTTTTGACCATTTTTATTATGATGCCGGTTTTTGAAAAGGTGAATGCCGAAGCCGTTCAGCCTTATCTTGAAGAGAAAATCGACGTGACCGTCGCCATTGAAAAGGCCTCCGAGCCATTTCGGCAATTCATGCTGAAACAGACCAGGGAATCCGATCTGGAATTATTTATCAGGATTTCCGGTAAAGAGGAGCTTCAATCAGCCGAAAATGTGCCGTTTTCGTTATTGCTGCCGGCTTTTGTGACCAGTGAGTTGAAAACAGCCTTTCAAATAGGCTTCCTGATTTTTCTGCCTTTTTTGATCATCGATTTGGTGGTTGCCAGCGTACTGATGTCCATGGGTATGATGATGCTGTCGCCGATGATTATTTCCCTGCCTTTTAAAATAATGCTGTTCGTGCTGGCCGATGGCTGGTCTTTGATCATGGAAATGTTGGCGGCAAGTTTTTATGTTAGTTGATCGCAAGCAAAGGTAAGTTATGGTACCGGAAACTGTTTTTATGGTTGGGCAGGAGGCAATGATTGTTGCGATCAAGCTGACTGCGCCGGTGTTGCTGCCATCTTTGGCAGTGGGCCTGATTATTGCGATGTTTCAGGCGGCTACCCAGATTAATGAGGCGACATTGACATTTGTGCCCAAGGTAATCGTTATCGGGATTGTGTTGATGATTATGGGGCCCGGGATGTTGCAAATGTTCCTTGATTATTTTCAGGGCTTGATCAGAGATATTCCGCATTTAATTGGTTGAACATTGAACTTTACCGAAGAGCAGATTCTCGGCCAGGCGGCATTATTTATATGGCCGTTAATGCGCATTAGTGCGATGTTTGTATCTGTGCCGTTGTTTAGCATTCGGGCCGTGCCGGCCAGAGTCAGACTGATTCTTTCGGTAGCAATAACGATCGTGGTCATGCCTTTGCTGCCGCCTTTGCCTCCGGTTGAAATGTTCAGTTATTCCGGATTTATGATGGCTATTGCCCAAGTTATGATCGGCTTGACCAGTGGTTTTATCCTACAGTTGGTTTTTTCCGCAGTTGTTTTTGCCGGGCAAGGTATTGCTCTAAGTATGGGCTTGGGTTTTTCGATGATGGTCGATCCGCAAAATGGGCAGCAGGTGCCGGTGATTGCACAATTTTATACTGTTACCACGACGTTAATTTTTATCACTCTGGACGGGCATTTGTTGTTGATACAAATGTTGCTGGATAGCTTCAAAACTTTGCCCATCGGTATTGAAAGCATAGACAAGGCGGGTATCTGGTCGATACTCGCGTGGAGCAGTCGGATGTTTGCAGGCGGCTTATTGTTGGCTATGCCGGTCATTGCCAGTTTATTGTTGGTAAATATCATTTTTGGCGTGGCGGCCAGAGCAGCCCCGCAATTACAAATCTTTTCGGTGGGATTTCCGGTAACTTTGATGTTGGGATTGCTGTTGGTTTGGAAATCAATACCTGATGTGCTGGATCAATTTTCCGGAATGTTGACGGATGCCTATGATTTTATCGGGCAGTTGTTGAGGTTGTAGGTTATGGCTGATGATTCAGATGAAGATAAGACAGAAGAACCTACCGGCAAGCGTTTAGAAGACGCCAGAAAAAAAGGTCAGATTGCCCGATCCAGAGAGCTTAATACCTTCGCCATGATGATAGCCTGTGCATCATTGTTGCTGATGCAGGGGGAGGAAATCGGTAAAGGCCTGTTAGGCATGATGCGGACCGAGTTTCAGGTGAGCCGTACGACCATATTTGATCCAGCCAGCATTACGCTGCATTTTAAGCAGGAGATAATGGATGGCTTTATGTTGATTGCACCGTTTTTTGCATTGACGGTGATTGTCGCCATCGTTGCCCCTCTGTCATTGGGCGGCTGGATATTTAGTTGGGAGGCTATTTCACCCAAGCTGGAAAAAATGGATCCCATTAAGGGCATACCCCGATTGTTTGCGATGCGGGGGGTGGTAGAGATGCTCAAGGCGTTGCTGAAAATTTTATTGGTCTTTTTTGTCGCGATGGCTTTGTACCGATCCTTTATCAGTGAATTGCTCGGTTTGGGTGCAGAACCTCTGGATCAGTCGATTGGTCATGCATTAAATATCATCGGCACATGTTTTTTACTGCTCAGTGCTTCATTGGTCGCGATTGCGATGATAGATGTGCCTTATCAGTTGTGGGATCACAGTAAGAAACTGAAAATGAGCTTGCAGGAAATCAAGGATGAACATAAGGACTCCGAGGGGAGTCCCGAGGTGAAGGGACGCCAGCGCAGGATGCAAATGGATATGGCGCAAAACCGAATGATGTCGGAGGTACCCAAAGCCGATGTTATTGTTACCAATCCCAGCCATTATGCGGTGGCCTTAAGATATGAGCAAAATTCAAACAGCGCGCCAAAACTGGTCGCCAAGGGTGTCGATTTGATCGCTGCGCAAATCCGTAATGTAGCGATAGGCGCTGACGTGCCGCTGGTGGCATCCCCGCCTTTGGCCAGAGCCTTGTATTATTCGACCGAAATCGATAAAGAGATACCGCAGGGGCTGTATTTAGCTGTCGCTCAAATACTAGCTTATGTCTATCAGTTAAAAACGGCCCAGAAAAACGACTGGAGAGCACCATTGCCACCGGGAGACATTCAGGTGCCTGACGAATTTAAACGGGATTAACCGGGTATGGATTTTACTAAATTAAAAGCAGTATTGGCGGTACTGGGCAAAGCCGAACTGGGTGCGCCATTAGTTATCATCATGGTTCTATCCATGCTGATATTGCCGTTGCCGCCATTCGTGCTCGATCTGCTGTTCACCTTTAACATTGCCTTCTCGTTAATCATCCTGCTGGTCGTTGTTTATACGCTTAAACCCTTGGAATTTGCGTCGTTCCCAACCGTTATCCTGCTTGCGACCATATTACGTCTGGCGCTGAACGTGGCTTCGACACGTATCGTATTAATTGAAGGGCATAAGGGCGGCGATGCGGCCGGTAAGGTGATTGAGGCCTTCGGTGCTTTTGTTATCGGCGGTAACTTTGCCGTGGGTCTGGTGGTTTTTGCGATATTGATCATCATTAATTTCATGGTCGTTACCAAAGGCGCCGGGCGTATTGCAGAAGTCGGGGCGAGGTTTACGCTGGACGCGATGCCGGGCAAACAAATGGCCATTGACGCGGATTTGAATGCCGGCTTGCTGACTCAAGACGAAGCGCGTGAACGACGCGCCGAAGTGGCTACCGAAGCGGACTTTTACGGTTCGATGGACGGCGCGAGTAAATTTGTCCGGGGCGATGCGATTGCCGGGATTATCATTTTATTTGTCAACATGATAGGCGGTTTGGCCATTGGCGTACTTCAGCATGATTTGAGTTTTGCCGAGGCAGGCAAGATTTATGTCCTGCTGTCCATTGGTGATGGTTTGGTCGCGCAAATTCCTTCCTTGTTATTGTCGACTGCATCCGCGCTGGTTGTCACCAAGGTCGGCAGCAGCGGCGAAAATATCGGACAACAGGTTACCGCGCAGTTATTCGCCAACCCCAAAGCGCTGACAGTTACCGCGGCGGTGGTGGGTTCTCTGGGTATTATTCCAGGCATGCCGAATCTGGTCTTTATCTTGCTGGCTTCGGTGTTAGCCGGTTCCGCTTATTTGATTGAGAAAAAGCACAAAGAAGCTAGTCTGATTGACATCGATTATCCACAGGAGCTTGCCCAAAACCTACCCGCTCCTGAGACCAAAGAGTTGGGCTGGGACGATGTGATGTCGGTGGATGTAGTCGGCTTGGAAGTGGGTTATCGACTCATTCCGTTAGTGGATAAGAACCAAGGCGGACAGCTGATGGTTCGTATCAAAGGCGTGCGGAAAAAACTGTCCCAGGACTTGGGTTTTTTGATTCCATCGGTGCATATCCGGGATAACCTTGATTTAAGTCCGACCGCCTATCGAATTTCGCTGATGGGGGTGACGGTAGGTGAAGCTGAAATTATGCCGGATATGGAGATGGCGATTAATCCGGGGCGTGTTTTTGGCACCTTGAAGGGCAGCGAGTGCAAGGATCCCGCCTTTGGTTTGGATGCAGTGTGGATAGAGCCTAGCCAAAAAGATTATGCGCAAACCCTGGGTTACACGGTGGTTGACCCAGGAACAGTGGTGGCGACCCATTTGAGCCATCTTTTGCAGTCGCACGCTCATGAATTGTTCGGTTATGAAGAGGCACATAAGATACTCGATAATCTGGCTAAATCCGCGCCTAAGCTGGTCGAGGACTTGGTGCCGAAAACCTTGCCGTTAGGTGTAGTAGTCAAAGTATTGCAAAACCTGTTGCAAGAGCATGTGCCTATTCGGGATATGCGCAGTATCGTCGAAACTTTGGCGGAGTACGGGCTCAAAAGTCAAGATCCCGACATCTTGACGTCAGCGGTGCGAGCCTCATTAGGTCGATTAATTATCCATGAAATCAGTGGTATGCAAGAAGAACTGCCGGTTATTACATTGGATCACGAGTTGGAACAGTTGTTGCATAAATCTTTACAAACGGCAGGTGAAAGCGGTGTCGGGATCGAACCGGGGTTAGCAGAACAAATGCATACATCAATACAGGAAAGTATGCAGAAAATGGAAATGGAAGGACAAACGGCGGTATTGCTGGTTTCTTCTTATATCCGCCCCTGGTTGGCTCGATTCGTTCGCCATTCAATTCCCGGTTTACATGTCTTGGCATACAACGAAATACCTGCTGATCGGCAGATCAGAGTGGTTTCAACTGTCGGGCGACGAACATAGTACATGAGGCTAAGTTATGAAAATTAAACGATTTTTTGCAGAAGATATACGCCAAGCCATGCGAATGGTTAAAGAAGAATTGGGCGCTGATGCAGTCATCATGTCAAACAAGTCGGTTGACGGCGGTGTTGAGATTGTCGCAGCGCGCGATTTTGACGAACAGCTGATTCAGAGCAAGCTGCAAAAACAGGCCGCGGACCAACAGGCCCCGGCGCGAGAAACTAAAAAAATCGACTTGCCCGATTTTGAAGCAGACAAAAATCGTTTGCATGTGTTAAGCAGTTCAAGAAAGCAACATGCGGATGGCTTTGTGGCTGATCGCTCTTCAGAGCGCTCGCCTCGTTTTTCTACTGAGCGCGACACTTCCGCCAGCACTGGCAGTCGGGCGCATCGGTTCCTTGCCGATAGCGAAACTTCCACCGCCCCCAGCGGTCGTCGGAACATTGACCAGTATGTGGGCTACGCAGAAAAAGTACATCTGCGCGGAAATCTGGAAACAGTAACGGCAAAAGCCGCCAACGGTTCGACAAGCCCCGCCACGAGTCCAGTTGCTCCCGCCGTAAAAGAGCGGCCTTACTATCAGGCAAATAAACCGGTGGAAAAAAAGGAAGCGCCATCTGATAATTTACTCATGGAAATGAGTAAGGAACTTAAATCCTTAAGGGCCGTGATGGACTCTAAACTGTCCAGTGCCAATTGGGGTGCAGTGTCTCAAACCAACCCGGTCAGAGCTGACTTGCTGCAACGCTTGGCCGGTATGAGTATTTCAAGAAAACTGAGCGTTAAAATTGCCGATCGCTTTACCAATCACTCTGACCCCGAACTTGTTTTTGCTCAGGCTCAAGAGCTGCTGGCTACAGTGTTGCCTGTTGCTGATGACGATGATTTACTACTGCATGGCGGCATTGCTGCTTTAGTAGGGCCTACCGGCGTAGGAAAAACCACCACTATTGCCAAGCTGGCGGCCAAGTTCATTTTAAAGCATGGGCCGAGACAGGTTGCCTTGATTACCACCGATAATTACCGTATTGGCGCTCATGAGCAACTGAGCACCTATGGACGGATACTGGGTGTTCCTGTACGGGTGGCCTCCAGCGCTGCCGAGCTGTGCAATCTTATCAACGGTTTTTCTGACAAACGGCTTATTTTGATTGATACTGCCGGTATGAGCCAACGCGATATGAAGCTGGTCGAGCAGATTGATACCCTGCAACAAAGCGGACAAGCCATTAAATCCTATCTGGTGATGTCTGCTGCGACTGAATACAAGGCCATGAATG
Organism: Methylobacter sp.; assembly: GCA_036561065.1. GTDB lineage: Bacteria > Pseudomonadota > Gammaproteobacteria > Methylococcales > Methylomonadaceae > Methylobacter_A. Next base: position 7,070 of record DATBQC010000367.1, read on the forward strand.
AAATCATCAACGCCTTTCAAGTTTTTGAACCGCAAGCGAGTATTTTGACTAAACTTGACGAGGCGGTAACGATAGGTTCGGCAATTTCCTCAATAATAGAGCATAATCTGCCGTTGTCCTTTATTACCGATGGTCAGCAAGTACCTGAAGACATGCATAGCCCTTGCTCTCGGACTTTAATCGCGCAATGTGTGGCGGAGCTGGATCAGGAAAACGACTATAACGATGCAAATAACGAAGCTTGGGTGGCGCAAGGCTATGCATAAGCAACCTGATCAGGCAGCGGGGATAAGAAAAATGAATATAAATAAACCTGTTCGGGTTATTGCAGTCACCAGCGGCAAGGGCGGTGTAGGCAAAACAAACTTGTCGGTCAACATAGGCATCGCCATGTCGCAAATGGGGCAGAAGGTGGTGTTAATGGATGCCGACATGGGTTTGGCTAATGTCGATATTTTGTTAGGCGTGTACCCTAAGTTCAACCTTTCTCATGTGCTGTCAGGCGAAAAAACATTAGATGAGGTCATGATTGACGGCCCTGCGGGGTTGAGAGTCATTCCTGGGGCATCCGGCATTCAGAAGATGTCTGAATTGACCACGATAGAACAGGCCTCGGTGATTCACGCCTTTAGCGAGATCGATCAGGATATTGACGTATTGATTGTTGATACGGCGGCCGGCATATCGGCAAGCGTGGTCAATTTCGCCCGTGCCTGCCAGGAAATTATCGTGGTTGTTTGCGATGAACCGACTTCGCTAACCGACGCCTATGCGTTTATCAAGTTGCTGAACAGGGATTACGGCTTGTCTAAATTTCATGTAATAACCAATATGGTTCAGACCGCTCAGCAAGGCCATGCGCTATTTCAGAAATTAAGTAAAGTAACGGACCGCTACCTGGACGTTACCCTGAAGTATGCCGGTGCCGTGCCTTATGACGAATATTTGCGTAAATCAGTTCAAAAACAAATGCCTGTTGTTATGGGCTTTCCCAGAAGCAAGGCCGCTCTTGCGCTGAAAACCATCGCTGCCAGAATTGACAGCTGGCCGTTGAAATCCCAAGCGGGCGGCTATATCGAATTTTTTATTGAAAGAATGATTCAGTACGGTTCCCAAAAGGATGTCGCATGAACGGTGTGGCAATGTACACTGCGGTACAAACTGGTGGCACGGATGAACGTGTCATGCAGCATGCACCGTTAGTTAAGCGCATTGCCTACCATTTATTGAACCGGTTGCCTGATTCCGTTCAAGTCGATGATTTGATTCAGGCAGGGATGCTCGGCTTGTTGGAGGCCATCAAGAATTATGACGCCTCGCAGGGGGCCAGTTTCGATACCTATGCCGGTATTCGCATCCGGGGTTCCATGCTTGACGAGGTCAGGCGTAGCGATTGGACGCCCCGTTCCGTACACAAAAAATCACGCATGGTTTCCGATGCCATACGGGTAATCGAAAATAGAACCGGACGCGAGGCACGGGACGTCGATGTGGCTGAGCATTTAGGCATAGCTATCGACGAATATAATCACATCCTTCAGGATTCAAGCAGCTGCCGCGTGTTCAGTGTCGAAGAATTGGCGGAGGATGGCGATCAGTACCTTGATGAGGCGCTGGATCGGGACCAAGAACCGGCGGACGGCTTAAGTCGTGAAGGTTTTCAACAGGCATTGGCAAACGCGATCTTGGGCTTGCCGGAACGTGAACGGCTGGTTATATCGCTGTATTATGATGAAGAGCTTAATTTACGAGAAATCGGAGAAGTTTTGAATGTCAGCGAATCCAGAGTCAGCCAAATAAGCAGCCAAGCAGTGTTGAGATTGCGTTCAAGGTTGTCCGAATGGACAATCGATTGATCGTTATTTGAAAACTGAACAATGGATATTTTAAGCGTCACGGGTCTTTTGGTTAGTGTCGGTGCGGTTTTATTGGGCATTGCGCTGGATGGCGGCGACATCAGCTCGCTGCTTAATTTACCTGCATTGATTATCGTGTTTGGGGGCACCTTAGGGGCCACGCTTTTGCAATTCCCTCCGGTTATTTTTGCCAGAAGCATAAAAATGCTTTCGTGGGTGTTAATCCCAAAAAAGACGAATCTATCGGCACAAATTGACAAGGTTATCTATTGGAGCCTGCTGGCGCGAAAGGAGGGCTTGTTAGGTCTTGAAAATGCGATGCCCGATGAAAAAGATCCGTTTATAAAAAAAGGTTTGCAGTTGTTGGTTGACGGAAATAATTCCGATGCCATACGCGACATATTGGAGCTGGATATGTATTCCAATGAAAGTAGGGGGTTACAGGCGGCAGGATTGTACGAGGCGATGGGCGGATATGCGCCGACCATCGGCATACTCGGTGCCGTGATGGGCTTAATTCATGTGATGCAGAACCTGACTAATCCGGGGCTTTTAGGTCAAGGGATAGCGACGGCTTTTGTCGCGACTATCTATGGCGTAGGTTCCGCCAATCTGATTTTTTTGCCGGTTGCCAATAAGTTAAAAAACCATGTGCTTGCATTGACTCAAGCGAGGGAAATGCTGGCTGAGGGTATTGTCGCTATTGCAGAGGGTGAAAACCCGCGGAACATCAAGCTGAAATTGAGTGGTTACCTGCATAACGCCTATGAAAGTAAAGATTAGGCTATGGCGAGGCGCAGGAAAAGATTTGTCGCAAACACTAATAATCATGACCGATGGATGGTGTCTTACGCCGATTTCATCACTTTGTTGTTTGCCTTTTTTGTGGTCATGTATGCCATCTCTTCGGTCAATGAAGGGAAGTACAAGACTCTGTCCGATGCGTTAGGCGAAGCATTTTCAAATAATGAGCAACAGAGCAATGGGCCTGACCTTATTCATATAGGGGATGCGCCGACGATTATACAGCCCATTCCGTTAGAAAATCCCGCTACGGCAGACGTTGAAAAAAGACGGGAACTGAGTGAGGAAATCTTAAAAGAAAGGAAGCAGTTGGGTGAGGTGTCCGAACAATTCGAACAGGTTTTAGCGCCTTTTATTGACGATAAGCTGGTTTCAGTCAAGAAAAACGACTATTGGATAGAGTTGGAAATGAACAGCGAAATGCTGTTCTTGAGCGGTGAGTCGGAATTATCCAAAAAAGCGCTGCCGGTACTGAAAAAGATTGCCGAAGTGATTGATCCATTGCCGAACATGATTAATATTGAAGGGCATACCGATAATGTCCCTATCGATAACGCAAAATTCAGGTCGAACTGGGATTTGTCATCCGCCCGCGCGACCAGCGTCGTGCACGAGTTTGTCAAGGAGGGGATTAATCCTCCCCGTTTGTCGGCCATCGGTTATGGCGAATTTCATCCCATTGGCGATAATACAATAGAGGCAGGGCGGTTTAAGAACAGGCGTGTGGTGCTGGTGTTAATGGCGCAGGCGTTTGCCCGTTATGGCGCCAATGATGAAGAACGCGCCAAGTTATTGAACTTGGCCCCGACCCTGCCGGTTGATGGTCAACCATGATGCTGATTTGGTTAGCATAAATTAAAATGACTGCTACTATTAACAGAGATTATTGTTCGCGCTAATGTCAGTCATCGGAGGCCGGTATGCTGGACATACAACCCGTATTACCCTATTCGCCAGTCATAAAACCCAAAAAGATCAAAAGGGATGACAATCGCCCAGAGAATCGGCAGCGCAAAAAAAAGCCGGAAGTGCAGGAACGTGATGCTGAACCTATACAACATATAGATGAAATTGTTTGATGAATAATCTTTTAATGGCTGTTCTTATTATTGAGGGCGTGACGATTGTCGTCATGTTGGTTGCGCTTTTTTGGCTGGTGCGTGCCCAGATGAAACTTAAACACGATTATCAAGTGCTTAACGATATTGTTCACGGCAACTGCAACGATATTGCCGGTTTGTGTTCCGCCGCCTTGACGGTGGATAACCGAATTGCCACAGTGGATAATCGTATAGCCACAGTGGATAATCGAATAGCTGTTACCGACGGGCAGATCGACGATCTGGCGGCCAAGATTGCAGACTCCGAGCAAAATGACCATTCAGATCACCCGTACAGCATTGACATCCGCAAAGTAAAAAGCGGGGCCAGCGTGAATGAATTGATGCAAAA
>DATBQC010000368.1:0-3918 GCA_036561065.1 Methylobacter sp.
CGAGTTTTGATGTGCGATGAGTGTAGATTCCATAAGTTGGGACTCGTTTGTTGATGAAAAACTGTTATCCGTAATCATTTAGGCACTTTGTTGACTGTATTATGTTCTAAAGAAAAAAGGAATAAGTAAGTTCCGCTTATAAAGCCTCACTAAAAACGTTATTGCCAATAACGGTCAAAACCAACCAGTAGGGTTTCCAGGGCATTGGCGCTCTCGGTATCAATCGTTATTACAGCGGATTGCTCTTGTTCCGACAGCGGCTGCGTCGATTGCAGCTGTTGATGCAGCACGGCTACCGTCGCTTCCGATGCATCGTTTTGCCGTTGCTTGATGCGGCGGCATAACTCTTCATCGGATGCTTGAAAAGCGATGACATGAAACGGCACGCCGCAGTCAGCCGCAAGCCGTCGAAACGGGGCGCGTTGCTCGGCTTTAAGAAAGGCCGCATCGATAATGACCGGGAAACCGGCTTCAAGCACTGCTTTGGCAAGTTCTTTAAGATGCTGGTAGGTTTTCAGGTTTGCCTCTTGGGTATAAAGTCCATCGTCTAGGCCGCTGCCGGTCTGCACTAATGCCTGGTAGCCGAACAGCCGTTTGCGTTCTATATCAGAGCGTATCTGGAATGCGCCGATTTTTTCGGCGAGTTGAGCGGCCATAGTCGATTTGCCGGAGCCTGAATAGCCGTGGGTAATTATTAAAGCAGTTGGGCGGCGCATGGTAAAACGCTCGGCCAGATCGGCAAAAGCCGCGTATTCGGAACGCGCCTGCTTGGCAGCGGCATCATCATGTTGCTGTGCCATGCGCAATAAGGCCACTTTAGCCCGCACCAGCGCACGGTAAACCAGATAATATCGTAACAGCGTCAGTCCTTGATAATCGCCGGTATGCTGCAAATAGCGATTAAGGAAGCGGTAAGCATAGTGCTCGTAACCAAAGTGCAGCAGGTCGATAAACAAAAAAGCCACCTCGCTGGTGACATCGATCCAGCGCAGCATCGGATTAAACTCTATGCAATCGAACAGGGTAACCTTGCCGTTGATCAGTGTCATGTTGCCCAGATGCAGGTCGCCGTGGCATTCGCGCACATAGCCTTGTTGCCTTCGCAGCCGCATTAATCCGGCTTGCTTACGCCATTCGCTATCGCCCCATTGCTGAATTTTTTGCAACTGCTGTTTTTGACCGTCATCGACCAGCAAAGGCCTGATATGGTCGAAATTCTCGACAAACCAATGCTGGATGTTGGCGCTGTCGCCATAGGGGGAGTTTTCGTCCGTCTGTTCAATCGTTTCATGAAAACCGGCAACAATATCGGCAAGCTGGTCGATTTGGTTCTCACTCAGCTGTCCGCGCCGGGCGCAATCGCTTAGCAACTGGCCCACGGGAAACCGGATCATCTTGACCGCGTACTCGATGGCAGTGCCAGTGCCGCCTATTTGGGGATGATCGGGCGTTCCGGTGATCGGCACGACGTCAAGATACAGTTCGTCAGCCAAACGTTTGTTCAGTCTTAATTCTTCATTGCAGCAAAAGCGGCGTTTTTCCAGTGTGGAAAAATCCAGGAAACCGAAGTTAACCGGTTTTTTGATTTTGAAGGCGTATAGCCCGGTCAGCAGCACCCAGGAAATATGGGTTTCAATGATGTTACAGGCATTAATATCAAATAACGCATTGATGAGGGTAAGGCTTGAATCCTGCGTTGTTTTATTGCTCATGATGATAACCCCGACGCAATCGATAGTCAGATGGTATTACGTTCGGGGCATCGGGCGCAATGTTGGACGAGCAGGGTGGGGCAAAATACGTATTTTACGCAATGCCGGAGCTAAAATCTTAATTGGTTGTTTTCACCATCAGCGTCAAAATAAAATCGGTTTCTATCTCAAGCGCGGCAATATCCTTAATAGCTTGCTGAACGCTTTCATTGGCCCGCCAGGCAAAAGGCGTCATCTGTAACAGGGCGATTCTTTGTTGGGGATTCGGGGTGATTTTATAACTGATGCGTTGCGTGTCGATACGCTCAAAGCCTTCCGGCACCACGCTTTCCAATGCATGCTCATTCACCTCGGCATAGATAAATTCTTTCAGCTGCCATAGATGCCTGGGGCCCGGTGTTACGGTTAGCAATAATCCTGACGGTTTTAGCACTCGCTTAAGTTCACCGTCATTTGACGGGGCAAACACCCTCAGCACAAAATCGAAATACTGATCAGCATAAGGCAGCCGGCTCGAACTGGCGACTATAAATCGGCCATTGGCTTGTTTTTTTGCGGCTGCGGCCACGGCAAATTTGGCAATGTCGACGCCGTGCTGCATCATCGGATTTTGGCAATGAGCTGCAATTGTCCGGCTGTAATAACCCTCGCCGCAACCCAGATCCAGCAGATGCTCTGGCTGGTTTGCATTGATCATCATCGCCAGCGCTTTGGCCATCGGTTCATAAAACCCTGCTTCCAAAAATTCGCGTCTGGCCTGCATCATTGGCTTGTTGTCACCGGGTTCTGCGGAGTGCTTAAATTGCACCGGCAACAGATTCAAATAACCTTCTTTGGCAAGATCAAAATGATGGTTGTTTTCGCAAGCATAGCTTTTAGCTGATGGACTCATCTGTAGCGAGGCTGCGCAAATCGGGCACAAATAACAGGGAGTTGGCGGATGAGCTTGGTGCATGTATACAGGGGGCTTTTACGCGGTTTGGCCGTGTAAAATTTTAGACGGGGTTGGGCGGTAATTCTTAATATAAGACAGGATCAACTTAAGTTAACCCTGTCCCAATTAAAAGTCGAATCTATTGAGTGATTGACTTGTAAAAGCCTATTGCTTTGTTTAATTCAGCAATAGCTTTTGGTTCATCTGCACTTTTACCGATGATTTGCGCTTTAATGATGCTTGCAAGTCCTTCTTTTACAGCAGCTTCGTTGCCTACGATTTCATCAGAAGCGGTACGTGCTGCTTTTTCATGTGTATAAGCGGCATTGAAATCGTGTTTGTTGATTTCAGCTATAGCTTCTTCAAGATGTGCAATAACTTCAGCGGCTTTTGCATTTTCAGCGAAAGCAACGTTGCTTGCACCAAAAGAGATAGCCATAACAATGGTGAGTACTGCTTTTTTGATTAAATTCATCATATACCTATGAAGTGTTTTGGTGTGATTTCCAGACAATGCCCGAAAACAAATAATTGGAAAGGCAATTAATTGCTTCCCAGACGCTATGATATACGAAAAATCTTAAATTCATCTGAAATAAATTCAGCCGACAAAGAACTGGCAGGCAATACTGAAACCCCTTACCATACGGCCTTCTTCGGGCAGGGCATTAAAGCGTTGCCCCGATCTGATTTTTAACATTGATACTGCCCTGTTTGCAGGGTTATGTCCGGGAAGGGTTAACGCATGAGCAGCAACATTATTATCGAACATAACCCTGATACAGCCCGTTTGAGCGAGCTGGGCGTAGCCAAATGGCCGACATGGGAGAAGGAAGTATCGGTATTTCCATTTGAGTTTGACGATCAGGAAACCGCGTATATCCTTGAAGGTGAATGCGTGATCACACCCAATGACGGCAGCGCGCCGGTCAGTTTCGCGGCGGGCGATTTAGTGGTTTTTCCTGCCGGACTGTCTTGCAGCTGGGAAGTCAAAAAAGCGCTGAAAAAGCATTATTCGTATGATTGATTAGGGAATGGTTGGGGTTTAGGTTTCGATTGTTTTGTTCTTAAGGTAGGTTAGGTAGGCAATAAGCTCACCTCAGCCTACGCGCTTTTCCATATCCAGTATTAGAAAGCCGATATTTCCTTTTGCCGTCAATCAACTTGATTTCAAAGTAAGGATAAAACCTCTGATTGAAATATCGGCTGACATTATTTTTGCTTTTGGGCTTACCGTCTAAAGTCTGATTAAGCAAATGAGCAATTTCCGTC
>DATBQC010000369.1:0-2102 GCA_036561065.1 Methylobacter sp.
GGGTGGTACAAGAACGCGATAGTATTTAGACACTTTCAGTCTTTCATTACACCTTCAAAGAAACATACCGAAAACAGAATTGATGGCTATCGCTATTCCGCTAAAGCAAGCGACGCAGTACTACTTCCTGTTGATAGAAGAATATTTGAAATACCCCGTGGCAAAGGTGGAATGGGGCAGTCGAATGTTTGGTACGCAGATAATGACATTGCCCCAAAATGGTTGGCAAGTGTCAGGAAACTGATAGACGATGGAGAAAATCTTCCAACAAGAAAAAAATCAAAAGCGACACCAGATCAGGCGCAAAAGGTGTTGGTGGAGAAAAGTGCTGTCGCAGTTGTGTGGGGCTACTACCAGTCTCTTGGATATGAAATATCTAGCGTCGAACAAGACAATCTCGGCTGGGACCTTGAGGCTGTTTCTGGGTCGATTAAGCTCCAAATCGAGGTGAAAGGTCTTTCGGGGAAGGCGGTTACCGCTGAATTGACTCCAAATGAATATAGGATTTTTTCGGAAAATCGACTCAACTATCGCTTATGTGTAGTTACAAATTCTCTAGCCGAGCCGACGCTGTATGTTTTCCATTTCAACCTTCCTAGCCAGAGTTGGACGAACGAACTGAGCGAAGATCTTGAGGTATTAAATATTAAGCAAAAGGTTAGTGCTTCCGTATCTCTAATTTAATATTACAGAGTAAGTTAAAAGATGGAAATCAAAAAACTGGATTTTAACTATACTCTGAAGGGCAGAAATGGGTCGATTTCCGCTATTCAAACTCCAAAACTTTCCCCGCTGGGGCTATGCTGGGGGAAGCAGCTTCGGTCTAGTTCCGGTCCCGTACAGCTTATTCCAGTTCATTTTTGAGTAGGTTTGTATCAATAGGGTAGTTGAAGATAGTCAAGTAATGCTAAATCCAGCTCGGTATGGCTGCTGTGTTTCGAACTGTTAATCATTAGGTCGGCGGTTCGAGCCCGTCCGGGGGAGCCAAGTAAATCAAAGCCTTACATGCAAATGTAGGGCTTTTTTTATGTCTGTTGAAAAATTAATAGGCCTATAATAGGCATTTGAGAAAATCCGCCTATTAAATTCACGTATTCACCGCGCAAAAAAAACCGATACTCCGTTAAGCAAGCTCATGTTTTTATAGGCGGTTAGTGACTGACTCCCATTCCCTTTTTATAGTACTGATTAATTCCGGTAAACATGGCACTTTATTCCGGTACAGGCTATTAAATAATCATCTATAAGTGCATACTTGGCTCATGTTTAAAGCGTTTTATCGTCGAGGTATTTAAAATGGGGTTTCTTAAAGCAGTCATCTTTCTGGCATTCTTAATCTCTATAACAGGTTGCGCTATCCGCACCAAGTCCTTGGCTGTAGCTGAAACAGATAAAGCGGCATTCTATGTCTCAGCAACCGACCCCAAACTAGTTACTCTATTTCTAACTTGCGGGAAGTACCTATCCGATAACGAGCCAACCACATTTATGGACGAAAACCCTCGATGCGATTTCGCCATTAACGGCAAATTATACTCTCAGCTTGATAAGGGTCAGGTAGGCAGAGTTGATGTCCCTTCCGGTAAGGTTGTCATCGATACCTCACAGCCAGACAGCTCTATCAAAGATCCTCCGAGAACACTTGAATTTGCCGCAGGACAGAGAGTATTGCTTGCTTCTGGCATCAACTTAATCACTTCAAAATCTGTGAAACAAGGCGCCCCATTTGGCCTAGTTGGAATGGCAATTGCTGCTGCAGCTAACGCAGGGGAGTCGGATGAAAAGGCGGTTCATTATCCGCTCACCGTCTACACAAGTGAAAAGGATTTCATGCCGATGGTAAAGATTAAAGAACCTAAACAAATGTTCGTTACACCTAACCCTAAATGAAGAGGTTTTTTCTAATTTTTTCTGTTATTCCGGTTCTGCTACTAAACGGATGCGGCCAAAAAAAAGTAAATGCTGTCGTCGATACACTTTATATACAAGATCAAGCCAAGTACGAGCAGGATAAAACCCACTGCACTCAAATAGCTCTGACATATGATTTAACCGACGAGAAGGTTATGAAAGCTTTTTATGGTGGCGCCGTTGGAAGTGGG
>DATBQC010000370.1:0-3782 GCA_036561065.1 Methylobacter sp.
ACATTTGGCAGATGGTACTCCTGGATTCCGGAAAGATAATTATCGGGAGTCCATACTTCGAAAACTCCATTGGCAAGGTGAATTCGCTCGTCTTTTCAATGCGAATCGCATGGTTCGTGTTGGTGATTTTTTTCATGTGAAAGCTGCAAATAAGACAACGATGGCTACGCTTGCCGCAGCGGCCGGTTTGCATCGTCGTTATCCATGCCCGACGATGGCTATTGCTGGCAATCATGATATGAGTCAAAACGATCCGGAGACAGTATCGCGCCAACCTCTTGGTGTTTTCTTCAAAGCCGGTGTTTTTCAACATTTCACGGACGAAGTCCTCGTCTCCGGCTCTATGAGTGTACGTGTTGTTGGTGTTGAGTATACCACTGATTTAGATGATGACGCTCTCCGTGATATGGTGCGTAAGAAGGATAATCATACATATACTATAGCCTATGTACACGCTCTTGCCGCATTTGCTCCTGAAGAGCGTATTCAATCATTTTTTAACGAACGCGTCTTTGATTATCGTGATTTGGTCTTTGACGGCTGTCCTGACGTTTATGTGTTCGGCCATTATCATAAAGATCAAGGTATTAGAGAGCACCTCGGAGTGAAATTTGTTAATCTTGGCGCCATATCTCGTGGAGCTCTCACTTTTGAAAATTTGGAGAGGGTTCCTAAGGTATCCAGTATTGTATGTAACTCACAAGGTATATCAGTTGAGGAACACGCTATTCCATGCGGAGATCCTGCTCATGTTTTTGATCTCGAAAAGAAGAAAACCGAAGAGAAGGCCCGCAGATCAATTGAAGATTTCATCACTAAATTTCGGAGTGAACGGCGTGTTCAATCCGGATCTGCTGTCCAAGATCGTATGAATGAATTCATGAATTCAGATTATCCCGACGATCTTAAAAAACTGATGCTTGAAACATTAAGATCAGCCAGTGAAAACGGGGCTCACGTTGAATGATCACCAGGCATTCAGGAATACCATATCTTAGTTATTCTGGGTGTTCTACATATCTAACTTGCCCGAGGAAATATTTTTTTGGTTATATAAGCCAGCCTCCCGGTATAACTCCAGATCCTCGATCGTCATTATTTGGTTCCATTATCGGAAGAATCTTTGAGTGGTTTTATTCGAAATCTATATGGACTAGGCATGACGCTGTAGACACCACTGTCTCCATGGTCGATTCAGCCATGAGCTCAGTCTTGATGGAAGAGGGGGTTAATCCATCTTATGATCCTGTTTTTTTCTCTTCAATAAAGGAAGAGATCTCTGCTCTTATTCCGAAGGGTATTGAATCTATCCGATCTCATAAATTGCTCTCTGAGAGGAGCCAAGCAGAATATAAACTGAATGTCAAAACATCTAAGGACGGAGTCACTCTGCGCCTTGGTGGTCGCGCTGACTTCATTCATTGGACAAGAGATGGAGTCTGGATTTTAGACGGCAAATCTTCAGCTAAGAGGGAATTATATGCTGATCCACAGCAACTGATCTGGTATGCTCTATTATTTTACCTTCGATTTTCGGTTGCTCCCACCAGACTCGGATTCATTTTTTGGAGATTTCCTGATAATCCTATTCAATGGATTGAATATGATGCTGATTCTATGCGTCGTCTGCACGCGCTTGCTTTTGAAGTAAACGGCAAAATTGCGCTCCGCCAATTTGATCCAACTCCATCAAAATCATGCATTATTTGTGATTATAAATCTGTGTGCCCTGAAGGATCTAAACATGCGCAAGATTTGCGTGTTGAATCGAATGGGCGAGTGGAGACTTCGCTTTTCGGTTTTGAGACGTTCTAGCGGTTGTAACTTTAACTATGTCCGTTCATCTATCTTTGGAAGAAACTCAACGCGCTGCTAATGGGACCATCACTGGATCGGAAGATCTGGAAGCCCGATATAAGAATTTAACAGAACGCCAAAGTTCTCTTGAGAAGAACGTGGTTTTATTGAATGCTAGGCTTGAAAGTCGAAAAAGAGACTTGAAATTTGCAATGGATAAATGTGTTGATTTAGGCTTTGATCCCAATAATCTCGATAGCGAAATTCAGCGACTTCGAGAAGTCATCCAAGTAAAGCTTGATACGTTTGAAGCTGATATAAAAGCGGGGGAAGATCTAGTGGCTCCTATGCTTATTGAGACAAAGTAGTGCGTCTTTCTTTCCCCGCTCGCTCTCTTAAAGCAACACTTCGGGCTTCTAAAGTTGTGAAGCCCGAGACGAAGGATATTACTATCCGTATCGATGGTGACGTATTAACAATGTTCGCTTATGATAAGCGACGTTATGTAGTCTCTCGTATTGCAGGTGGCGACAATATTGATTCTTCTTCTGATTTTTTTCTTCATATTGATAAAACTAGCATTCTCGATTCTGATCTTGAAACAATCGTCGTTTCAATGAAAGAAGGGTCGATGACTGTTAAGGCTGAAGGTGGAGGGCAATCGCGCAGTGCTACTTTGAAATCTCGTTCTGTGAATTCACGGCGCCCGAGAATCCCGACACTCCCAAGTGTCGATCTTATGCCTGTAAAAACTAAAGAATTTGAGTGGCTCCTCCGGCAGCTATCATGTTCAGCCTTAGTCAAGGAAACGAAGACTGAAGATGATATGAGAGCGAATCAAATTCATTTTTATTCAGAATTGCGCGTTGCCGGTTCCACCGCAGGATATTATGGAACAATAGTACTCACTCCTGATATTGCCTTAGATTTATCTATTATTAGTTCTGATATTCCTATTATTCGTGCCTTCTGTTCTTCTTTATCATGCGATAGTATTTATATTGGTCAGGATTTGCATCATGTATTTTTAGTTGATCGGGCTACGAATTCCTTCCTTGCTCTTGGCAAAGTAAGAGGTTCCAAGCCACCTATGCAATTCCCAGATATGGGGCAATTTAAGATAGCATTTTCTGTTCCAAAGGACGTTATTACTAGGAGCCTCGAATGGTCATCTACGGCTATCGATGGTACACAACGTGTGACATTTAATATATCAAGATCTGATTTGTCTTCTCCTGCAGGCGAAGCAGTCTTATCTGCAAAAGAAGAATTGACTCGATTCCCTGTTTCTTTTCTATCCGGAAGTAGTTTTTGCACAGATCTTCCTATTCGATATTTATCCTCAATCGTAGGTTATATTGAAGAAGATGTTGTTTTTCATTTTGGTCATGAAGAAATGCCGACTGTTCTTGGTCTTTCTAGTAGTTCTGGCCGGAATGCTTCCATGAAAGCTATGCATTTTGTAAATAGTATGAAGATTGGTCAGGTATCGAAATGATAGAAGCACCTGCTAAGATAAAAGAACTCCGATCCAGGCTTTCCAAATTTCGTGATAATGTCACTGCTTCCAATTCACGATTTCAATATATAAAATCCCAACGTGAATCAGCTGAAGAAATTATTCAAAAGCTGAATTATTCAGCTGATTTGAATCAGCGATCTTCTGAAGTATTCAAAGCTTGGCTCGAGGAAGAGCTTGACTCTAGTATTAATTCTATGGCTGATTTAGTGACTACTGCGCTGAAGTTTGTGATAGACGATCAAAATTTAATATTTAAAATTGTTCAAGAGTTAAAGTATAACCGTCTCTCAATGAGGTTCTCTATAGAAGACGATGGTATAGAAGGCGACCCCCGATCTTCATTCGGAGGTGGCATAGCTGTTCTTGCCTCGGTTATTTTGAGAATCTCTGTCATGGCTCGGACTGGCATGGCTAATTTATTGATCTTAGATGAATCCATGAAGGACTTGGCTAATAAATATAT
>DATBQC010000371.1:0-2605 GCA_036561065.1 Methylobacter sp.
CTTCGTGTCTTCGTGGTGATCTGTTTTGTATGGAATGACATTACCCCCCTTCCTCCTTATCATCCTCATCCCCAGCCATATCCGAAATCTCCTTTAACCTTGAGATAGCTTTAAAATTAATGCTTTCTTCCGGGTACAAGCCCTCTTTATCTAACACACCGGCTGAATACCCGGTCAATAACTCCAGCGTTTCATCAACGCTGGAAACCGCATAAACCGCAAACAGCCCTTTTGACACTGCATCGATCACTTCCTGTTTCAGCATCAGGTTGCGCTTGTTGGCGGCAGGGATAATGGCGGCGTGCTGGCCGTTTAGGCCGCGCGCCTGACACAGCTTGAAGAAGCCTTCTATTTTCTCGTTGACGCCGCCGACCGCCTGCACTTCGCCGTACTGGTTGATCGAGCCGGTCACCGCGAAAGTCTGTTTGATCGGCATCCGTGTCAGCGCGGAAATAAGACAGCACAGCTCGGCCAGCGAGGCGCTGTCGCCGTCGATATAGCCGTAGGATTGTTCGATCGCGATGCTGCCCGATATGGCCAGCGGGAATTGCTGGGCATAGGTGTGGCCCAGGTAGCCGGTCAGGATCATCACGCCTTTAGAATGGATGGCCTGGCCCAGCTCCACTTCCCGCTCGACATCGACGATGCCTCGGGAACCGGGATACACGCTGGCGGTAATGCGCACCGGCGCGCCGAAGCTGCTGCCGCCGACTTCCATCACGGTCAGGCCGTTGACCTTGCCTATCGCGTCGCCGTCGGTATCGATCAGGATGGTGCCGACCAGCATTTCCTCGAGGATGTTCTCGGGCAGTCTGCCGTTGCGGTGCTCTCTTGCGGCCAGCGCCTGTTCGATGTGCGAGCGGTCGCAAACCGGCTGGTCGTCACGCCTGCAAAACAGGTTGGCTTCGGCGATGATTTCCAGCGAGTCTTTGATCCGGGCGGAAAAATGATGCTGGTTTTCGGCCATGCGGCAACTATGCTCGATCAGGCATTCGATGGCCGCCCGCGTCAATGGTTTGGCCCCGGAATCTGCGGCCTGCCTGATCATCAGCAGGATGAAACGCTGCATAGACTCGTCGTTACGCGGAATGTAGCTGTCAAAATCGGCCAGGATTTTGAACATCTCATTAAATTCATCATCCAGCTCTTCCAGCAGATAATAAATATCCCTGGAACCAACCAGGATCACCTTGACGTTTAACGGGATGACTTCGGGCTTGAGAGTGATGGTGTTGATGCCCAAATCCGAATACGGCGATTCGATTTCGATGCGGCCGGATTGCAGCGCGCGTTTTAGGCCTTCCCAGACGAACGGGTAATTCAGCAGTTTTTCGGCATCGAGAATCAAATAGCCGCCGTTGGCCTTGTGCAGGGAACCAGCGCAGATCCGGCGGTAATTGGTGACCAACGTACCTTGGTCGCTGACGTATTCGATGCGGCCGAACAGGTTTTGATAAATAGGGTGCGGCTCGTAAATAACCGGCGCGCCGCATTCTTGCTTGTTATCGACCAGGATATTCGGTGCATACAGCTCAGTCAGCAACAACCGTTTTGCGGAATTGTCCTGCGGTTCCGGCGTCCGGCTCGGCATCAGGTAATCGGCAATGGTGTTACCTAAATTCTTTTTGATTTCCGCCAAAAAGGTGATCATGTCATCGATATTTTGGTAGCTGTCATTCAGTTCGGCAAACAACGGCTCTATCGCCAGATCAATGGTGTCGTTATCCAGTTGCTTGATTTTTTCGACCATCTCCCTGCGCCACTGGGGCAATTCCAGTAATACATCGCTCAGGTATTCTTCAAGCTCCTTAACATGCTTGTGAAATATTTCCCGTTCCGGCTGGGGCAATTCGGTGAATTGATCGTCATTCAGCGCCTTGTTGTCTCGGATAGGCGCAAAGGAAATCGATTCGTTCTCCCTGAACAACGCAATCTCCATGGACTGGGCCTTTTTATCGACCAGATCGATGGCATCGTTGTAGAACTGGTTGTAATGGCGTTCGATAGCGCCTTTTTTTTGCTGGTAAGTAGGACTTTCAAATGCGGCGGGGAAAGTCGCCAGCAGGTTGTCGATCAGCTTTTCGATGTCCTTGCTGAGTGTCTGCCCATGCTCTGCGGGCAGCTCAACGGCGACCGGTTCTCGCGGATTATCGAAATTATCGACATAAGCATAGGAGGGCGGCGCAGGCAGCGTTTGGGCCTGGGCATGCAGATGGTTGGTAATCATCGACAAACGACCTAAACCCGGCTCGCCCATCACAAAAACATTATAGCCGGGATTGCTCATCGCCACGCCGAACTCAAGCGCCGATTGGGCTCTGGACTGGCCTAAAATGGTCTCGGGCAATTTGGGCGCTGTGGGGAACTCAAAGCCCGCCAAATCGACATTCAGTTTCAGTGATTCAAGGGGGAGCTTTAAAGTATTAGACATAGGTAGGAGAAGTTCTCGGATTGCACAAAAGCGATGATTCTACCATTTTTTACCATGATGCAGAGGAGCGGAAACTTTGCCTGCATGGACAGATATTTGCTTCTGCAATATCTGCATTCCCCTCGTCTATGTGGGTTATGCAGGAGGAAGAGCACCAACAGTAGGCGCTTTAGG
>DATBQC010000372.1:0-7505 GCA_036561065.1 Methylobacter sp.
TAGGCCGAACCGAGACAGTCAATCTCAGACTCAATCCAAACTAATATTTGAAGCTGTCAGATCAAGTTCAGAGTTTTACAGACAATGTAACAATCAAGGCCGGGTAACACCGACTTTTTTGTGCCTGAATTCAGGTAGGGAATAGTGTTTTTTATTGACGGCCGGCAAAGTTTGCCAGTAGTTTATTCAATAAGATTCAATGCGAGTCGCCGCGCAAGCTGGGCAAGAAGACATAAAAAAACCGATGGCTTTTAAAAAGCAATCGGTTTTTTGTATATATGGCGGAGAAGCAGGGATTCGAACCCTGGGAGGGGATCAACCCTCAACGGTTTTCAAGACCGCCGCTTTCGGCCGCTCAGCCACCTCTCCATACCCGGCGTATTATATATTGTGTTCGGTTTATTGCAATATTAATTGTTTGTTTAAGGCAGATTTGATGCCTTTGCTGATCGTATCAACTCTTGCGGTAGTTAATATCAACGATTGTATAGCGGGTCTCTTTAAGTTCGTTCTTGATGGCGACTTCATCATCAAAGGTTTTTTTTAGCAGAACTCTTGCCAGCGGCGAATCGAGGCTGATGTAGTGCTTTTTGGGATCAAGCTCATCGGCTCCGACGATTCGGTAGGTCAGTTCCTCGCCCGCTTCATTCTCCAAGGTCACCCAGGCGCTAAAAAAAATCCTGTCCTGGTCGTCAGGCGGCTGGGACACAATATTAAGATCGGGCAGCCGTTTTTGCAGGTAATGAATGCGCCGGTCTATGCCGCGCAATTCTTTTTTGCGGTAGATATACTCGGCATTTTCCGAGCGATCGCCTTCCGCTGCCGCTGCGGATAAGGCTAGCGTGACCTCTTTGCGTTTGCTCCACAGTTCTTTTAATTCAATCTCCAGCGCTTGATAGCCTTCCGGCGTGATGTAAGGGGATGACTTAGGTTGCGGCGGTCTCCAGCGCGACATGATTGATTTCCTGTAGATAATTGCGACAAAGGGGCGGGAATTCTTTATCATAGCCGCCTTTTAAATTACGAAAAAGGTTTAATCATGCAAGTAGCTGACAAGATGGCTGTCTCAATTCACTATACGTTGACGAATGACGACGGCGAAGTGCTGGATAGTTCGATAGGTGATGAGCCATTGGTTTATCTGCACGGCACTGGAAATATCATCCCCGGCCTGGAAGATGCGTTGCTTGGCAAAGCCGTCGGCGACAAGTTTAATGTGCGCATTGCACCCAAAGACGCTTATGGCGAGAAAAACGATGGGATGATACAGGTCATCCCGCGCGCCATGTTTGAAGGCATAGACGAGATTGAAGTTGGCATGATGTTTCATGCGGACGTTAGTTCCGGATCAGGCGAAGTCACTATCGTTAAGATTGACGGCGATGAAATTACTATAGACGGCAATCACTCGCTGGCAGGAATGGCTTTAACCTTTGATGTGGAAGTTGTGGCAGTTAGACCTGCGACTGAAGAGGAAGCGGCGCACGGGCATATTCATGGCGCGGGTTGCCATCATTAAGCGTAATTCGCGCATTAATTTAAGCGGAAAACTCGCGTGGTTCGTAGGCCGGAATAAGCCTGTTTGAGCGACAGCGAGAACAGGTGTTTCCGGCAAGACCACGCGGATTCGCCGGACAAATCTGTCTGGAACAGATTTGCATTTACCCGAAGGGCGTCAGGCAGGATAAGCCTGACGTGAAACACCACCTCGCGCTACGCGCCCTTTCGACAAACTCAGGACAGGCTTGGATGGTCTTAGTCCGGCCTACGCTCTAGCCCACAAAAGCCTTCAGTAATTCAGCGGTATTCGCCATGCCTTTATGGAGGTGCCGCTCGATTTCTTCCATGGTTATTTCACCTTCCGATTTCCCTGCTGCCCAGTTGGCGACTACGCTGATTGCGGCATAATCCATCTCAAGTTCTTTAGCCAAAGCAGCCTCCGGCATGCCGGTCATGCCGACTAGGTCGCAGCCGTCTCTTTCCATGCGCTGGATTTCTGCGGTGGTTTCCAGACGCGGTCCTTGGGTGCAGCCGTAGGTGCCCAATGGGCTGATTTTTATGTTGGCCTTGGCGGCGGCGCTGATTAAGCGTGAGCGCAGTTTTTGATTGTACGGATAGGTAAAGTCGATATGCTGCACCGCCTCGTCTTCAAAAAAAGTATGCAGTCGGCCATAGCTGTAATCGATAATCTGATCGGGGATCGCGATATGCGCCGGTTCCATCTCGCTAGTGATGCCGCCCACGGCCGCGACGGCGATGATCTGCTCGACACCGAGTTGTTTAAGCCCCCAGATATTAGCCCGGTAATTGATTTTGTGCGGGGCAATAGTGTGCGGATTGCCGTGCCGGGCCAAAAAGATAATCCGGCTGCCGTTCAGCTCGCCGGTCACGAATTCGGCAGAAGGTGAGCCGTAAGGTGTGTCCAGTTGTTCGCGTTTGATTATGTTTAAATCGCTCAGTTGGGTCAGGCCGGTGCCGCCGATGATAGCAAGTGTAGTCATGGTGTTTATTCCTTGCAGGCGTAAATGCCCGGTGCGTTGCGTAAATAGCCCTTGTAGTCCATGCCGTAGCCGAACAGGTAGCGGTTTTCGACGGTCAGTCCGATAAAATCGGCAGTTAACGGTTTTTCATGATCGAGGATTTTATCGACCAGCACCGCGCTATACACGGCTGTCGCGCCTTGCTCCCGGCAATAGTCACAGATGGCGGACAAGGTAATACCTTCATCAAGGATGTCGTCAATAATCAATACCGTCCGTCCTTTAAGCGATGTTTCCGGTTTAACCAGCCATTCGATGGTGCCGCCTGTAGTCTGGTTTTGATAACGACTGGCGTTGATAGAATCTATGGTCAGCGGAATGGTTAGCCGGGTCAGCAGTTTGCCGAAAGTCGGGATGCCACCGTTTAATACACAGAGCAATAGCGGATTGCTCTCGGCAAGTGCGATATTGATTTCCTGAGCCATCTTATCGATGGCGGCTTCAACTTCCTGTTCGCTGTGCAGCAAATCGGCGGTTGCCTGGACGTGTTTGATTTCTTCAAGCATGGTTATAGATTTGGTTGATGAGGGTTGATAATTGCAGCCATTTTTCGGTTTGCATCAGCTGCTCGCGGTTGAACTGCGGCTTGCCCCGCATACGGCTAAGGCGCTGTTCTCTGATTGAATCTTGGGTGATCGGCAAGGCCTCAAGCACCTGTTCTGCAGCGGCCGGGTTGTTGCAAACCAGGATCATATCGCAACCGGCAAGCTGCGCCAGCCTGGCGCGTTCCGGGAAGTCGCCGACCGATGCCGCGCCTTCCATGCTCAGATCATCGCTGAATACCGTGCCGTTGAAGTTCAATTCCTTACGCAGAATCTCTTGTATCCAGAACGGCGAGAAACCGGCCGGATTCGGATCGACTTTTGGATAGACCACATGGGCAGGCATAATGCCTTCCAGGCCTTCTTCAATCAGTTGTTTAAACGGCAGCAGGTCTTTCGCCTTGATGTCGTCCAGATCCCGTTCGTCCACCGGCAAGGTCAGGTGTGAGTCCAGCGCGACTGCGCCGTGTCCGGGAAAATGCTTGCCGGTTGCGGCCATGCCCGCTTCATTCATGCCTTCTCTGAATGAACTTGAAAGACGTGTTGCCAGCGTTGGGTCGGTTGAAAACGAGCGGTTGCCGATGATTTCGCTAACGCCGCAATCAATATCCAGAACCGGCGCAAAACTAAAATCAACGCCGACAGCCAGCAATTCCACAGCCATCAACCAGCCTGCCGGTTTTGCCAGCTCAGGGCTTTGTGCGTAGCTGGCCGCAGGCGGCAGACGGGTGAAACCTTGTTGAAAGCGCTGCACCCTGCCCCCTTCCTGATCGACGGCAATCAGTATGTCGCCATGACGCGCAGCACGGATACTGTTAATCAGCTCGGTAACTTGTTCGGGATTTTGATAATTGCGCGAAAAAAGGATCACCGCCCCGGTATTGGGGTGGTTTAGTTTTTCTTTTTCGTCTTGCGCCAGGGTTAAGCCCGCGACATCCAGCATTATCGGGCCGATGGGGAGTTTACTTGTCATTACGTGGATTCGTTTTAAAATTGATAGGGTTGGCCTATACTAGACCGCTATTTTCTAGTTACACGGAGTCTGTTATGCGTTTATGGGTTGTGGTGTTAAGTTTTCTGTTCATGTCTGTGGCTGCTGCAAATGAGGGGGCCAAAGAGTCGGAAGCAGAAGCAGGTGTAAAATACATGGAAATGGCTCCTAAGTTTACCGTTAATTTGGCGGAACCGAAAAAATTTTTGCTGATAAATGTGCAGTTATTGGTTGAAGGCGCAGGAGCTATTGCGGCGGTAAAAAAACACATGCCGGCGTTAAGACATGAATTAATCATGCTATACAGTGGCAGGCCGTCTGCGGAATTACAAACCATGGAACAGCGCGAGGCGCTACGTCAAGAAACGACTAAGGTTGTTCGTGAGACGCTGGAAAAGATGGAAGGCGGCAAAGGCCACCATGCATCAGCCGAGAAAGATCATTCCGAAGAAGGTAAGGCTGGGCATGAAGAAGGTTTTAAAGAAGCCTATTTTACTGAATTTTTGGTAGATTAAGGCTTAAGGCACAAACTCAAAGGTCTTGTGCCTGTTTATATTCCCAACCGATCCTTAATGCGGTGCAACTTATCTGCAATTTGCTGTTCTGTGTAAGGTACAGCGTCGAACTTCCCCCAGACTGGCGCAGGCCAGGCTTTATCAGTTTGGTAGCGGACGATATGGTGGATATGCAGTTGCGGAACCATGTTACCTATGGCTGCAATATTCATTTTGTCCGCGTTAAAAAGTACCGCCAGGTTTTCGGCAAGATAGCAGGATTCCTCGGTCAACAATTGGCGATCCTCCTTGCTTAGTTGGTAAATCTCCTTCAAGTCCGCTCGTTCCGGCACCAGTATGAACCAAGGATACTGGCTGTCGTTCATCATTAATAATCGGCATAACTCAAAACGGCCAATGGCTATGCAATCTTGCTCCAAGCGGGGGTGTAGCTGAAATGTCATGAAGTTCTATCCTAAAAACTAAAAGCAATGCTTGAAAATGGCTGGATAATCAGTTTAACTTAATAATCTGGCTGAGAATATAACAATAACAGGAGGATAGCCTTATGTCTGCCCAAGCCCTTTCAGATCGAGCCATTTCAGCTCAAGATAGTTCAAATGACAAGCCGTTGGCCGTTTCGTTTCGGTTGCTGCTGGGACTTTATGCAATTATCCCCTTGTGTTTGTTGCTACAGTTGTTTGACGATTGGTTTTGGCACGGGTTTTTACAGCAGAATTTACCGAGCAGTCCCAAGCAGTTTTTGTTGTTTCAAATTATTTTTGGCACTCCTCATATTGTCGCAAGCTCCATCTTGCTGGCGAGCAATACCGAATACCTGAAATTTTATAAGCTGAAAATCATGGTGATGACGGTTGCCATTATCACGATCTTCGGCGTGGGCAGCCTGTTTATTCCCTATAAAGTGCTTTACGTGACGGTGGCGGCCTGGACCGTATACCATGTGCTCAAGCAGCAGTTGGGCGTGGGTCGCAGTCTGTACCGCCTGCCCGATTGGGTTTTCTATCTGTTATTGTGGCTGAGCGTGACGGCAGGCATTTTTGTTTATATCGGCATATTCCTGAAAAACAGCCTGGACGCACAACAACTGGAGTGGATAAAGCTTATTGCGGGCAGTTTATGTGCAGGGCTGGTTTGCGGTGGGGTGTTATGCCAACGCTATGCGACCACGCAACTGGGCAAGTGGTTTTTGTGGAGCAATGTGTTTTTGGTGTTAAGCAGTTTTTATCTGTTTATTCAGCAGTACTATTTCCTCGCGATCTTGGTGCCAAGACTGGTGCATGACGCGACGGCCTATATTTTCTACGTAGTGCATGATTACAACAAGCACCATCAGCAACCGCAGAATTCGATGTATCGCTATGCGGCGCGTTGTCACCTGCCTGTTTTTGTGGTGTTGCCGATGTGTTCGTTTTTGCTGGCGTTTGTGTTGCAGTCCTACGGCGACGGCGCGCTCAACGTAGTCACCGAGTTCTTTTTTGGCGTGGAGATTCGTAAGGCGATTACCGTGGGCTTGCTGGGCTATCTGGCGCTGATGCATTATTACACCGAGTCCTTTACCTGGAAGCAGGGGTCGCCTTACCGGCGGTTTATTGCGTTTTCGAAATAGCGATTGAATGGCGGCAGATATCAAAAGTAGGCGCCTCTAAGCGAGGCGGATTGTTACCGATTTTACCCGTGAATATCTTTAAATCGTATCTGCCATAAACGGAGTCGCGACTTCAGTCGCGCATGATAATTCATGCAGGGACGATGATGATAGCAGCAATCACCGCGACTGAAGTCGCGGCTCCAAACCGCTCTGAAATTTAAAGCATGTACGTTAAATCCGACTGCCTAGCTCCCTAACCGCATCTTCGGTATGGAAAAATACCTTGCCGGGTTTCAGTTGCCTGAGGAAGTCGGTTTTTTCAAGCTTATCCAGTACCGGGCCTTTCGCTTCCGAGATATGCAAGGCTATCTTCGAGGCTTGCAGGGTATGGTTCAAGTTTTCCATCACCTCAAGTGCCGTGGTGTCTATGTCGCTGATTGAATTAAAAATAAGCACTATATGCTTAATGTCCGGCTGCCGTCTCAACTCGGATTCGATAAACGTCTCGATATAATTGATATTGGCAAAGGTGATGCTTTCATCAATGCGCAGCAGCAGCAAGTTAGGCCAGGTTTCCACACTGTGCCGCTTGATATTACGGTAATGTTCGGTGCCGGGTATGCGCCCGACCACTGCGATATGCGGCTGACTGGTTTTGCGCAAGTGGCTGATCAAGGTCAGGATAATGCCTAAGGTGATGCCTTCTTCAATGCCGTAGACCAACACGCCGAGCAAGGTGGCGATTTCGGCGATGCCGTCGCCTCGATCATAACGCCAGGTGATCGGTATGTTGCTTAGTTTCACCAAGGGAACGATGGCAACCAGGATGATCGCAGCCAACGCCGCTTTGGGGATACTCTCAAACCAAGGACTAAAGAAGATGACCGCCAACGCAAGAAGTCCGGCGGCGATCAGCATAGCCATTTGGGTGCGCGCACCGGCAGCAAAGTTAACCATGGTGCGGCTAAATCCGCCTGCTACCGGCATACCGCCGGAAATCGCAGCAGCCAGATTAGCCGCACCCAGAGCAATCAGCTCCTGATTGGGGACGACTTTCTCGCCTCTGAGATTGGCGGTAACCTTGGCAATGGCGACGCTTTCTACATAGGCAATCAATGCGATAAAACCTGAGTAGGGCAACAACAATCGCCATTTTTCAATGTGGGTAAAATCAATGTTCAGCTCCGGGAAACCGGACGGAACCTGACCGACCACCGCCACATGCTGCTGCCCCATCAAGTTAAAATAACCGACGGCTAAAGTTGCCAGCATGATGGTTAATAAGGGCCCGCATTTGCTGATGGCAGTGATTAGGGACGCCTGCAT
>DATBQC010000373.1:0-2699 GCA_036561065.1 Methylobacter sp.
TATAGAGTTTCCCGCAGCAGTAGATAGCCTTGTTAACGACGTAAAATCACTTAATCAAGAAATTGACGGCCAATTAACTAACCCTGCCGCCAACTTGCAAATAATGAACGGCAATAATATCGGTAAGATCCTACCGTTAAAAAACGCCATGACTAGACTGGGCCATGACGGCAACGGCATTATTGCGATATCAAAGAGAAAAGACGGTTATTTCGTTTCCATATTGGAAAATATCGGTACGATAACCGTGAACAATGAGCCATTGGACGATAAGCTGTTAAAATTAAAAACAAATGATGTGCTGGTTGTCAACAACACATCCCTGCAATTCTTTTTGAATTAAATCCATGCATCCAATAGAAAACAACGATAACCGCCATTTTCACCGCAT
The DNA here is from genome assembly GCA_036561065.1 of Methylobacter sp. Lineage (GTDB taxonomy): Bacteria > Pseudomonadota > Gammaproteobacteria > Methylococcales > Methylomonadaceae > Methylobacter_A. The sequence goes on from DATBQC010000373.1 coordinate 392, forward strand.
TCATTTCGCGGGCGAAGCCACCTTAAGCTGCGAAGAAAAAACTTGGAACTGCGAAATTACTGATCTGTCCTTAAAAGGCTGTTTATTACGTTTCGAACTCCCTTGGGAGGAAGATTTGGAAAAACTCTATACCCTCACCTTGAAGTTATCCGAAGAAGCCCAAATAAAAATGGAGCTGACCGCCATGCATGTTGTAGGCGACAAGGTAGGCTTTAAATGCGAACATATCGATATAGACAGCATCTCCGAACTACGCCGCTTGGTTGAACTAAATCTCGGCAGCAGCGCCTTACTGGAAAGGGATTTGTTGGCGTTAAGTGAGTAACAGTAGGCGAAGGGCTAAAGACGAAAGGCGAAAAAGCCCTCTCCAGTCCTTTAGCCTATCTCACATCTCTGAAAGAACGCCCAAAGCCTCGGAAAGCGTAGATACTCCGTGGATCTCTAGCCCCTCAATCGGTTTTTTAGGCGCGTTCGCCTTCGGTATAACCGCCTTTTTGAAGCCGTGCTTTGCCGCGTCATTTAGCCGGGCATGACCGTTGGCTACCGGCCTGATTTCACCGCTCAAGCCGATTTCCCCAAAAAAGAACACGTCATGTGGAATCACCTTATCCCTCAAACTGGACACAATGCCCACCACGATGGCTAAATCGGAACTGGTTTCGGTCACCTTAATACCGCCGACCACATTGGCATAAATCTCATCACTTGCGGTAAAGATACCGCCGTGCCGAGACAATACAGCCAGCAGCATAGCCAGACGATTTTGATCAAAACCCACCGCCAGCCGCCGCGGATTGCCGTACTGACACTCGGTCACCAACGCCTGAATTTCCACCAGCAGCGGCCGCGTCCCCTCCCAAAGTACCGTCACCACGCTGCCTGACGAGGGCTTATCCGGCCTATTTAAAAACATCGCCGAGGGATTTTTAACCTCTTTTAGCCCAGTGCTGTCCATCGCGAAAAAGCCCAACTCGCCGACGCTGCCGAAACGATTTTTGTCCGCCCTTAACACCCTGAACCGGGCGTCATCGGTAGAGCCCAGCATCACTTGCGTATCGACAATATGGCTCAAAGTCATCGGTCCTGCCAACGATTGATCCTTGGTCACATGCCCGACCATAAAAATGGATACGTCATGTTTCTTGGCATATTGGGTCAAATAACTGGCCGATTCCCTGACTTGGGACACTGAGCCCGGCGCCGATTCCGTATCCTGGGTATGCATTACCTGGATCGAATCAATCACCAGGATTTGCGGTTTGACTTCATCCAATACATCGCAGATGCGCTGCACCGACGTTTCCGCCAGCATCATGATTTTGTCCGCAGGCAGTTTGAGTCGGTGCGCCCTTTCGGCAATCTGTTGCAGCGACTCCTCACCGGAAACATACAGCACGCTGACTCCGCGCGCGGCAATATTAGCAATCGCCTGCAACAACAGCGTACTCTTGCCCGCACCTGGCGCACCGCCGATTAACACCACACTGCCGCAGACTATGCCGCCGCCCAGAACGCGGTCGAATTCGGAAATGCCGCTGAAAATCCGTTCCGCCTGAGACAGGTTAACATCCGATAGCAATTTAACCTCAGACCGGCTACCGGCATAACCAGCCGAGCTTTTATTGCGCTCCGACCCGCCCAACCTGACTTCCTTGATGGTATTCCATTCCTCGCAACTGGTGCATTGCCCGCCCCAACGGGGATAATCGGCTCCGCATTGATCGCAGACAAACGCGGTTTTTATTTTCTTACTCATGTTAATCAAATTGCCTTTCGGCTGCTAAATTGCCCGGAACTATGCTCTTTTCCGGCACCAACAATCGTTGGTATTCATCCGCATCGGGCCGGCCCTGTAAATACGATGCACCCGGATCGATGATAAACCGTGCATCCATCGCAGTGCGCCCCAGCAGCATACGAAAACGCATCGTGTCGCGATTGGTCAGCGTCATCTCGGCCCTTATTACCGACTGCCCCAGCACCAACTGGGTTTCGATCACATATCGGCGCTGCTTGTGTCCGCCGGAGTCCGTAACCATCCGCCGGTCTTTAACCTGGGCATGGCATTCAATCGACACATCGCAGCTTTTTTGCAGCGGATGAATCGCGAACATCACCCAGCGCTGCCCACCTTTCCGATAAGGCTCGATAGCGAATGCATGTAATGCCGACGACCGTGCGCCGGTATCGATCTTTGCCTTAATCCTGGCAAGCTTAAGTTCCGGCAGAGCCACCCATTCGCGCCAGCCCAGCATCGGTTTGTGTATCATCAGTGTAAAGCCTTAATCTAAAGTTATACTTTGTCCAA
>DATBQC010000374.1:0-2397 GCA_036561065.1 Methylobacter sp.
CTTGAACCTTGAACCTTGAACCTTGATTTTATTTAAAAGCCCTATACATCCCATCCAACACCAGCGAATTCGGGCTGACCATGCCGATAATCTTACTGTTCTCAATGACCGGCGCCCTGACCAGATTATAGTTGGCAAACAACCTTGAGCAATAGCGGATGTCCATATCGGGAGATACCGAAATCACCGGTTTGCTCATGATTTCATAGACGTTAACCCGGTCCGGCGCCCGGTCTTTCGCCAGTACATGACGGGCAATGTCGCCGGAATTAATCAGGCCGTATTCGTCATCGTCATGGCGTTTATTGACGACCAGCACCGAGGTTTTAAGCGACTTCATCTTTTTCAGCGCATCTTCTATGGTGGCAATGCCGTCTATGGTGCCGAAGTCGGCTTTCATCACGTCTCTGACGCGGATTACAACACGTGGCGGAATCATATTTTGTCCTCAAGTTCCTGGGTTAATTGTTCAACCTGATGCATTACGCCAACGGCGTCTTCGACATCAATCTGAATGGCAATGCCGGTACCGGGTTTGATGTCGAATTGCGCAACCTTGGCGATGGCTTCCAGAATGTGCCGACTGAGATGCTCTTCGACCAGCATCATCAGCACATCGCGCTGGGTTTCCAGGGTCAGGCCGAAGAATGTTTTCGATTGTTTCATGCCTTCGCCACGCGCATTGCTGACCACGGTTGCGCCTTTAGCGCCGTTTTTACGCGCCGTCTCAAGCACCAGATCCGTCTTGTCATCTTCGACAAATGCGATAATTAATTTGAAATGCATGGTGTTCCTCAAGGTTTGGATGAAAGACTGCCTTTGTTGCGCCATTGTGCAATTTGCGCATAACCCAGGACAGCGATGATGGGAAATAAACTGGCAAAGGCGATCAAGCCGAAGCCATCCAATAGCGGGTTGCGGCCGGGAATGGTCGACGCCAACCCCAAGCCCAATGCGGTCACCAGCGGCACGGTGACCGTTGACGTCGTGACTCCGCCAGAGTCATAAGCCAAACCGATGATCATCTTAGGCGCAAACAAGGTTTGGATCAGCACGACGATATAGCCTGCGACAATGTAATAATAAAGCTCCGTACCGGTCACAATCCGGTAAGCGCCCAGCGCAATGCCGAAAGCGACGCCGATCGAAACCGCGATTCGCAGCCCCCAGGCGCGAATAGCGCCACCCGAAATCTGTTCGGCTTTCCAGGCAACCGCCAGCAAGGACGGTTCGGCCAACGTAGTCGCAAACCCAATGCTGGCGGCAAATATGTACACCCAATAATAGGCTTGCCAACTTACGTTCTGTTCGCCGGGATTAATACCGAGAAACTCAGGATTGGTCAGCTGCGCTGCCATCAGCTTCCCCAATGGGAACAGCGCCATTTCCAGGCCTTTCAGAAAAAATGCAATGCCGAGTAAAACGTAGATGAACCCGACCAACATCTTTTTGGGGTGCGCTAGGGGCTTGCGGATAACCAGCAACTGGAAGCCGATAATAATCCCGGCAATCGGCAAAATATCCCGGCAGGTAGCCAGCAGAACCAAACCAAATTGACTGATCCAGTCGATCATCTCAGCACCCCGTAAGCCATGACGAAAACCATCGGCGTTAACGAGGCAAAGGCAATCAAGCCAAACCCGTCAACCATCGGGTTGCGCCCCTTAATGGCTGTAGCCAAGCCAACGCCCAACGCCGTCACCAGGGGGACGGTAATAGTCGAGGTAGTGACGCCGCCGGAATCGTAGGCGATGCCGATGATTTCAGGCGGTGCAAACGGCGTTATCGCGATCACCCCACAATAACCGCCGATAATCAGGTAATACAAAGGCCAGCCCCGGATAATCCGCAACACGCCAACCAAAATGGCAAAGCCGACCGACAGCGCGACGGTAATGCGCAAGCCGAACGCATAACTGTCTTTAGCATCATCGGTTTGCCCAATAATACCGCCTTTAGCCGCAATGTTGGCCGCTTCCTGAGCGATGGCGATCAGCGCAGGTTCCGCCACCGTGGTGCCGAAGCCCAGACAAAAGGCGAACGTCAGCAGCCAGAACAAACTGCCTTTGCGGGCAAACGCATAAGCCATCGCTTCGCCGATAGGAAACAGGCTTTGCTCAAGCCCCTGAACAAACAGGGTAAGCCCCAGAATAACGAACAGAGTGCCGCCGATTAGACTGCCGACATCGGGAATAGGCTGCCGAATAATCAAAACCTGGAATACCAGAACAACACCAAGAATAGGCGCCAAGTCCAAAAAACTGCCGAACAGTTGCTTGATAAAAGGATTTTTAAACATTAAAGCTCTTTGTCCGACTTAAGCTAGTCAATCTCAACATTGCTCGACCTCTTTTTTGAACGCTTTTATTTCCCTTGCAGGCCCCATTACCACCAGCA
>DATBQC010000375.1:0-3824 GCA_036561065.1 Methylobacter sp.
TTAAATCAGGTTATGGCAGAAACTATCTTGTGCCGTATGGTAAGGCCGTTGCTGCAACGCCAACTAAAATTGCTGAGTTTGAAGCGCGTCGTGCAGAACTCGAGAAAGCGGCGGCTGAGAAGCTGAGTGCGGCTCAAACACGTGCTAATGCATTGGGTAAGCTTCAGGTTGTTATTACGCACAAAGCTGGCGATGAAGGCAAGTTGTTCGGTTCGGTCGGTACCCAGACTATTGCTGATGCCATTACTGAGGCTGGCGTTGCGGTTGAGAAACATGAAATTCGATTGCCTCAAGGCGTTATTCGTCAAATCGGCGAATACCAAGTCGACATTCATTGTCATACTGATGTTATCGTAAAAATGCCTATTAAAATTGCTGCTGAAGCATAATAAATAATGGTTCAAGGCGAAAAGGCAAAAGGCTGTGCTTGCAGCCTTGAGCCTTTTTAACTATGCGAGTTTTTTACGCCTGTCTTTTTTATCTGTTAATTCCCTTCATACTAGTTCGCCTGATCTGGCGAAGTATTAAAGCGCCCGCCTATCGACACAGATGGGGCGAGCGATTCGCTTTCTATAATCGAAAATTTGCCCAGAATGTCATTTGGTTTCACGCGGTTTCAGTAGGCGAGGCCGAGTCTTTATTTCCGCTGGTCAGAAAAATCCAGCAGCAGCACCCCGATGCCAAGTTGTTAATTACGACTACAACACCCACAGGCTCGGCACGGGTTAAAGCGGTGATGCAGGAAAGCGTGGAGCATGTCTACCTGCCTTATGACATCCCCTGTGCTGTCAGTCGATTTATGAGGTGCTTTAAGCCAAGGATAGCGGTCATCATGGAGACTGAGATCTGGCCCAACCTTTTTGCCTGCTGTGGTAAAAATGAAGTTCCTTTGTACATCATCAATGCCCGCTTATCGGAGAAGTCGGCAGGCGGTTATCAAAAGATTCCTGCTCTTATTTCTCCTGCTTTAGCTCAGGTTAAGTTGATCGCGACGCAAACACAGGATGATGCTCAGCGGTTTGTCGCTATAGGTGCAAAATCAGAGGCAGTAAGAACACTAGGCAATATCAAGTTTGATATTGATGTTTCAAGCGATATTATTGGTCAGGGTCTGCGGTTAAAATCGGATTGGTTTGTCGGCCGGTTTGTGTGGCTGATTGCCAGTACCCATAAAGATGAAGAAGCAATATTTCTTGAGATCTATAAAGAAATAAAGCAAAAAATTCCTGAGTTATTGCTGGTTATTGTACCTAGACACCCTGAGCGTTTTGGTGAAGTAAAAAAACTCTGTGAACGGCATCAGTTGAATGTGGTGATGCGTACTTCCGGTGATGCTTGTCATCAGCTTGTCGATGTTTATTTGGCTGATACCATGGGTGAGTTAAAGATGCTTTATGCGGCTTCTGACGCAACGTTTGTCGGCGGGAGCATGGTACCTGTTGGAGGGCACAACATTCTTGAGGCTTTGGCCGTTGGAACGCCGGTTTTGTTTGGTCCATACATGACGAATTTCAAAGAAATAGCCCAGAGGGTATTGCTGCATGACGCGGCAAAACAATGTCAGAATAAAAACGAAATAATCAACGCGATTGTTGAACTGCATGCGGATGCGGCATACCGGCAATCATTTGCTAAAGAGGGTAGGGAGTTTGTTCGGCAGAATCAAGGCGCTATCATTCGGATTTTAGATGTCCTCAATCAGGATATTTGATTTTAGTGTCTAGGTGTGCAATGTTTTGGCCGCTTCCTGTAGGCAAAAGAAATCTCCTAATGCCTTGGTAGGGAGATGAGCTGGCAGCGTATCATGGGAGTGACTGCCCTGCTATTTGTCGTAATGATGCGAGTTCGATTTGGCTTTTTGTTTTGAGTATAGCGCTGGCGTGAACAATGATCCTATGCTGAAGAATTCCACTTTTTATAAGTTTTACCATAGTCTGCTACATTGATGAGAGACGTTGCACCATGAATGAAATAAAAGATAAATCAGTTCAGGCGTTTATTGATGAGCTGGCCAGTAAATCGCCTACCCCTGGCGGCGGTAGTGCTGCAGCGGTGATGGGAGCCCAGGCCGCTGCTTTAATCAGCATGGTTTGTAATTTGACCATAGGCAAACCTAAGTACGCTGAAGTTGAATTTGAGATGCGGGCATTGCTGGAAAAATCAGAATCGTTGCGTGAAGCGCTGGTAGGTATGATTAAGGCTGACGTTGAGGTCTTTGATTGCTTAATGGCGACGTACGCTCTGCCAAAAGACTCCGATGAAGAAAAGGCAGTGCGTAGTGCGGCCATTCAGGCCGCACTAAAGGAAGCGACCGCTGTTCCTTTGGCCTGCGCACGCGCTTGTGCAGAAACGATTGCATTGAGCCGAATTGCCGCAGATAAGGGTAATGTCGGTGTGATCAGCGATGCAGGCGTTGCTGCAATGGCAGGCTATGGCGCGTTAAAAAGCGCTGCGTTAAATGTTTATATTAATGCCGGTAGTCTTAAAGATAGGGTTTTTGCCGATGCGAAGTTAGTAGAGTTGGAAGCGATTTTGAATGGTGCCGATGCTGCTGCGGAAGAGGTTTATCAGATCGTAAAAGCCAAGCTGTAAGCATTTAAGGATGATTGCGATTTTCTTCTGCTTGTGAAAAAAATGAGCTTAAGACACATAGTCAATAATGCGCCAGATTGATGTGAGCTGGGCAGTGTTAGTTATCTTAATAAATTGCCACTTATAATGAAAAAAATGTTGACGGAACGGGGAAGTATCGTTATCATAAGCAGCTCTTCAAGAGTGGTTGGAAAGTTTAACAAGCCATTAAAAAGGAGATTGTCGGGGTATAGCGCAGTTTGGTAGCGCGCCTGCTTTGGGAGCAGGATGTCGGGAGTTCGAATCTCTCTACCCCGACCAATTTTAGCGCTTGTAGCTCAACCGGATAGAGCACCGGCCTTCTAAGCCGGGGGTCGCAGGTTCGAGTCCTGCCAAGCGCGCCATTCATAGAATATCCCATCGTAACATCGCCATATTATGGTGAGCGTAGCTCAGTTGGTAGAGTCCCGGATTGTGATTCCGGTTGTCGCGGGTTCGAGCCCCGTCGTTCACCCCATTAAATCAAGCACCTAAGCGATATTTACAACAGCACCGTTTTTTCCTGCAACCGATTTTTCAACTTTTGAGTTTCCTGCAAACTCTGCTAAATGCTCAGGCGCCAAGTGGGCGTATCGTTGCACCATCTCATAACTCGCCCCTCCCCCCCAATTCTTTCAAGATATGAAGCGGCGTTCCGTTTTGCGCATGCCAACTTGCCCAAGTATGCCTTAAATCATGCCACCGAAACAGTTCAATGCCAGCCCGTTTTAGTGCTTTGTGCCACGCAAGGGTTCCGGCTTTTGCAACTAGCTTGCCTTTATAGGGCGGATTCAACTCCGAAGTGCAATCGTAGTAATCATGCAGCTTCTTTCTCTTGCTCAGCAGAAAATAGCTCATGCGGCGTTTTAAAATTAAGTGTTTTTCGAGGGCGATGATTGAATTTATGCACGACCGCCTCAACCCCGTCATCGTTTATGTTCTCAAAACTGCTCCCTTTGGTAAAGTATTGCCGAATCAAACCATTGGTGTTTTCGTTTTGGCTCAGTTTGAGCCGGTTTTATGAAAATTCTTAATCGTCATTCAGACGCGGCTTGAAAACATGACCCTTTTCGGACTTTAACTGGATTACTCGATTTTTTCTTAACGAGTGAGTTCCCTGCATACCTCATTAAATCTCCTTGTCTGTGTTTTAAGGCTACATAGATAATTAAAATCGGTCTGTGCGACATCGCACATAGACGATGTCCTTGTGG
>DATBQC010000376.1:0-3438 GCA_036561065.1 Methylobacter sp.
AAAGCTTGTTCAGCTTGGCGTGTAACCTCATGTAATGCTCTACAGTCATGCTTCAAAATAATATTGGGATTGGAAAGAATATGCTGAATTAAATCATCTGGAATTTTATCGCCGCTCATTTGAACCTACTTAAGAAATTGAATGTTGATGTGTTTAGTAGAATGGTTAACTCGGCAGAATTGCATAATGCCACTAGTTTGGCAAATTACTCTTTAACCGCAGACTCTATCCCATTCCAAGCCACTTCAGCGATTAACAAGAGTTCATCCTCGGTAATAATGTAAGGCGGCATAAAATAAATGACGTTGCCCAAGGGACGCAATAATACACCTTTAGATAGCGCATATTGATAGACTTTAAGCCCGAGACGATCCTGCCACGGATAAGCTTCGCGGGTGCGTTTGTCTTTGACCAGTTCAATCGCCAGAATCATGCCGGTTTGCCGGACTTCGGAGACATTTGGATGATCATGAAAACGCGCCGCCGCTTTCGCCATGCTAGCAGCCAAGGATCGGTTTTTTTCGATGATACCGTGTTGTTGGAAAATATCGATGGTGGCAAGTGCAGCTCTGCATGCCAGCGCATTACCGGTATAGCTGTGCGAATGCAGGAATGCGCTCATTGCTTGATAATCGGCATAGAAGGCTCGGTACACTTGGTCGGTGGTTAACACCGCCGACAACGGTAAATAACCGCCGGTCAAGCCTTTGGACAGGCACATAAAATCGGGACTGATGGCCGCTTGCTCCGAGGCGAATAATGTCCCGGTACGCCCGAAACCGACCGCGATTTCATCGGCAATCAAATGCACGTTGTATTTGTCGCAAGCGGTGCGCAGCAATTTCAAATAGACGGGGTCATACATGCGCATATTGCCGGCGCATTGCACCAAAGGCTCGATGATGACCGCGCAAACCGTATCGCCATGTTGTTGCAACGCCTGTTCCATCAATGCAAAACGGCGAGTTGAATAATCCGCCCAGGATTCGCCTGGTTCGCGGTGGTAACAGTCCGGGCCGGGTACGGTAATGACGTCCATCAACAACGGCGCGTAGGTTTCTTTATACAGCGGTACATTGCCGACTGCCAGCGCGCCTAAGGTTTCACCGTGATAACTGTTTTCCAGCGTGATGAATCTGGTTTTTTGAGTTTGTCCAAGGTTGCGCCAATAGTGAAAACTCATTTTGAGTGCGACTTCTACCGCAGACGAGCCATTGTCGGCATAAAAGCAACGGTTTAGTCCTGGCGGCGTTATTTCAACCAGTTTTTCTGCCAGCTTGACGGCGGACTCGTGGGTGAACCCGGCAAATATCACATGCTCCAGGGTATCGAGCTGGTCTTTTAATGCCGCATTGATGATGGGATTGGCATGCCCGAATAGATTCACCCACCATGAGCTGATCGCATCGAGATAGCGGTTGCCGTCAAAATCTTCCAGCCAGATGCCTTGCCCTTTTTTGATAGGAATAATAGGGAAGGTCTCGTGATCTTTCATCTGCGTGCAGGGATGCCACAAAACGGAAAGATCACGATTGGATAAGGATTGGTTGGATGGCATAAGCTAGAGGCTCAGGTTGATACTCGATTCCCGGAATGCAGAAGAGGACGGCTAAAGTCGCTGCTACAGCCTGTGCCAGACGGGTACCTTTAGTCTTGGGCCTTGATTTGCAAGTTTTCTAAAATCGCCAAGGTCGGTGCGGATTGGTTCATCGTATAAAAATGCAGCCCCGGCGCACCACCCTCCAGCAAACGCCGGCAAAGGTCGCTGACCACGTCCAGACCGAATGCCTGTATCGATTCCCTGTCATCGCCGAAACTTTCCAGGCGTTTTCTGAGCCAGCGGGGAATATCCGCGCCGCACATTTCTGAAAAGCGGAATAACTGCGCATATTGGGTGATCGGCATAATGCCGGGTACGATAGGAATCGTTATGCCGTTCTTTTCGCAAGTATCTACGAAATGAAAATAGGCTTCGGCATTGTAAAAATACTGGGTAATGACTGCATTGGCGCCCGCCGCCACTTTTCGTTTGAAGTTTTTAAAATCTTCCACGCCGCTGGCCGCTTGCGGATGCACTTCGGGGTAGGCGGCCACATGAATCTGGAAATGATCGCCGGTTTCCTGGCGGATAAACTCGACCAGCTCATTGGCATAGCGAAACTCTCCCGCCGACATCATGCCGGAAGGCAAATCGCCTCTTAAGGCAACAATTTTAGTGATGCCATGATCCTGATAGTCTTTCAGAATCGCACGAATATTATCTTTTGTTGAAGCGACGCAGGATAAATGCGGCGCGGCGGCTATGCCTTTGGCTTGAATGTCGACGACTGTCGTGAAGGTCTTATCGCGGGTCGAGCCGCCAGCCCCAAAGGTGACCGAAAAAAAATCGGGGTTGAGTTTTGCCAGTTTGCTATAAACAACTTGCAAGCTTGCTGCGCCTTCTTCGGTTTTTGGCGGGTAAAACTCGAAACTGAATAGTTGGGAATGGTTTTTTTGTGATTGCATTTTATGGTCTCACTGACGGGAGTCTAACGGCTTTAAGGGCAGATAGTTACTGAAATTTTCGGCACCGGGTAGACTCATTGCGCCCGTGACGCAGGTGTGCGACACGGGCTGCATTCCCACGGGAACCGTGAGAGAGATGGATTAATCAATAACGATAATGATCAGCCTTAAACGGCCCTTCAACCGGAACATTGATGTATTTAGCTTGTTCAGCGGTTAATACGGTCAAGTTTACGCCCAGCTGTTTAAGATGCGATCTTGCGACTTTTTCGTCCAGCTTTTTAGGCAGGATATAAACCTTGTTTTCATACTGAGCCGCATTGCTCCAAAGTTCCATTTGCGCCAGAACTTGGTTACAGAATGAGTTAGACATCACAAAGCTTGGATGGCCGGTTCCGCAACCTAAATTAACCAGACGGCCTTCTGCCAGGATGATCAGGCGTTTTCCGTCAGGGAAAATAACATGATCGACTTGAGGCTTGATGTTTTCCCAGGTGTATTGACGCAATGAGGCAATGTCGATTTCCGCATCGAAATGGCCGATATTACAAACAATCGCCTGGTCTCTCATCGCAACCATGTGCTGATGGGTAATGATGTTAAAGTTGCCGGTCGCAGTAACAAAAATATTAGCCAGCGGTGCTGCATCTTCCATCGTCACTACGCGATAACCTTCCATAGCTGCCTGCAATGCGCAAATCGGGTCGATTTCAGTAATCCATACTGTTGCGCCAAGTCCGCGCAAAGATTGCGCGCAACCTTTACCGACATCGCCGTAACCGCAGACTACCGCGATTTTACCCGCGATCATCACGTCGGTAGCGCGCTTGATGCCGTCAACCAGCGATTCGCGGCAACCGTACAGGTTATCGAATTTAGATTTTGTAACCGAATCGTTAACATTAAAAGCAGGAACTTTTAACGTGCCTTTGG
>DATBQC010000377.1:0-1844 GCA_036561065.1 Methylobacter sp.
CCGGCGGCAAGACTGACACATGGATGTGTCGAATTGGCTGAATCAAGAGATTGAAAAAACGGCGCGGGATTTGGCGGATTTTAAAATTTAACGGTAAAGCAAAATCCTTGGGGTCGGGATCCCGCGCGTTGCTCGTGCTCAAAGAGCCGGCCATTCGCGCCACCATATGTACTGCCGATACTACATGGGTCGCGGTCGTCGGAAGAGGATGTGTCAGATCGAGCGATGGAAGCGATGAGGCGCCAGGTGCGCCAGCCTTCTACCAGTCTCCTCAGCTTGTTTGGTTTGCAGCCCCAAGCTCTCCACTTATCAACAATTTAATCCGTAAGCTTGTTTGCAGGTCTACTGACCAAAATGGTAACTCCAAGATATCGATAGAAACACCGCAGAAATTATTCACATCTGGCGGACGGATTTTTACAAAATCGCCCACATGAAATGCCGCTGATTTTGGATGCCGAAAAGGCAGGTCAAGGAGATCGCCATGATCGCCGGGACAAATAAGCCGAACTTAAATACCGCTGTCTTTAAGCACCTACGCAAGCGCATTCGTGAACTCCAAGCTCGCTTCAATCGCAGGTACAGCAGAGCCTGGATTATTGCGATCACCGGAAGCAGCGGAAAAACGACGTCCGTCGCATTGCTGGCGCACATTCTATCTGGGCAAGGTAACGTCCTGTCGCAGTCCGTTGGAAATGGTTTCCGGGACGCCGTTCTTACCCTGAGACGCCTTAAGCGTGCGGACAAGTTCGTTGTGCTTGAACAAGGTACCGAGGCTCCGGGTCAATTACCAAAATCCGCAGCGTTGATAAAGCCTGATATTGCGATAGTAACACTCGTCGCGCTCGAACATTTCACAGCATTTCGAACACTCGATGCTGTTGCGCAAGAGAAAGCCGCTTTCGTTCGAACGCTGCCGCCCAAAGGACTCGCCATTTTAAATTTTGACGATCCCCAGTGTCGCGCGATCGCGGGACTTACCGAAGCTCGCTGCGTTTTTTTTGGAGTTGAGGGCGGCGAGTATCGAGCCACGGAGTTGAATACCTCAACAGACGGCCACCTTGATTTTCTCCTATCCTGTCGCCATGGCCGCATACCGCTTAGAACCAAGCTGATCGGAAAGCACAATTGGCTATCAGTTGCCTCGGCGGTTACGTGCGCGTTGGAACTGGGAGTGCCAGTTAATGCAATTGTTGAAAAAGTGGCGAGTTTCACACCCGTCGGAGGACGTATGAGCGTCCACCGTCTGAATGGACGCAAGTTTATCCTCGATACGGTGAAAGCACCGTTTCATAGTATTGGCCTACCCCTCGAAACCTTGAGAACCATAGCCGCTACGAAAAAGCGATTTATTTTGGGTCAGATCAGCGACTACAGAGGCAACTCCACTAAAAAGTATCGCGACACGTATTTGGCCGCAGCAAAAATTGCCGACGAAGTCTGCTTCGTGGGGGCGACAGCCAACAAGGCGCGTGCGCCACGCCAAGACATCGAAACCGGAAAATTCCGAGCGTTTACAAGTGTCGAAGCACTAGCCAAGCACTTGAAAGCTACAGCTAAGGAAGGCGAAGTCATTGTCGTAAAGTCTGCGAGAAATTTGCACCTTGAGCGATTGATGCTCGATGCCGTTGAACCGGTACGGTGTTGGCCAAACGAATGTGGAAACAAAATCTCCTGCGTTGACTGCGGATTGTTCGGAGCAGCGTTTCAGGAGCATGCAGGTCGGCCGTCCGCCAAAAGGCATGACTTGACGCGTTCGGAACTGCCCACACGTCATCCCCAACCGCATTGCATCCGCAATAGGCATTTGTGAGCTTTAAGGCGCGAATCACTACAGTTTGGCA
>DATBQC010000378.1:0-1750 GCA_036561065.1 Methylobacter sp.
AGGAAAGGGGCTTTTTTCGTTTCTGCATTCTGGATTCAGCAATGCGCTTTTTATTCTTCGCCTATCACCTCGCCGCAAAACACCGGCCGCCAGTCACCGCGCCTACCAATTAGATTGCGAGGAGTGTCAATGACGCAGGAACCGTGGAAGAGGCGGTGTCGTTTGCGGCCGGTGTTGGCGGCTGCTCGGCAGGGGAGACGACCACGGTGCGCATAGCGGTGCCGATGAGGCCCTTGGGGTCAGAGAATTGTGCTTGATGATCCGACTGACGAGTCCCCGCTCTCTGTCGGCTCGCCGACCACGATCCTTGTGGGAAGGTGGCCTGAGGGAATTATAACGCTGGAATTCGATGAGAGATTTGAGGAAGCATTGTTAGCTCTCCAAAAACATGCATAGGAGCACCACCATAAGCATTCAGACGCACCGTAATTTCCGAGAGCTCAAAAAAGAGGGGGGCGGATCGAAACAAAGCTCAAGCCTGCAAAGTATGTAACCGCTGCCCCTCGTTACCGCACCCGGGCTCCTTGTTTCCGCAGTCTTTTCTTCGCTGGCTGATGTGACGGCTGGTCGTAAAACTCCCCGACCGTGACGAACCTCAACATGCGCTCCTTCGCTCTAGTGATGCTGGGAGAGAGTGTCGTCTTCTCGATCTGTTGCAGCCTCTCGAAGTATTGCTTTGCATATTCTTTTGCAAGCTTGGTTTGTTTATGAGCAATAAGCGCTCCAACGTGCCCGGTAGATAAAGTCACAATCGGATACTCATCGATTTCCAGGCCAGGGTTCGCATCTTGCGTTTTCAGCGCCTTAACGGCGCTGGTGATAAGATCGCGCGTATTACTATCATAAACTTTCGCGTTCTTGGCAATCCTGAGCTGAAGAGCCGCATGAGCATGAACAGCATAGGGGTTATCCGAATACGCATCAATCGACCGTTTCAACATAACCTCAGCCTCGACAAGGTCACCGAGGTCAACTAAGTAAAGTCCATATTGAAGCCAAAAATGACCATCCAATTGAAATTCGACCTCAAAATCCTGATATATTTCACTCCCCTCACGCTTTAAACCGTGTATTGATGCCGTCTCCATTAGAAACTTATGATTCAAAATAAAACGAAACAATTGCGCATCTTGGCGCTTTACGCTCTTAACAACTGGAATTCGAAATTTGACAAATGTTCGTAACACGGAACGAATTCCTTCGCGAAATTCCGAGAACGTCGCTACATTTTCGATAATGTGTCGAACATAAAGTTCATGTCGCGCATATAGACGGCCGTCATCTGCAGTAGCAACTATGCCCTCCAGAGAATCCAATGCTTTGTGAAAAGTGCGGGTGCGCGATATATAAGAATAAGCCTCTCTCGCCATCGCTGGATTAATACCAACACGTGCAACTGTAGCCAATCCTATAATAAATAACAGCGCTCTTGTGTCTTGATCAGGAAGTGTTTCGTATTCGTTAGTTATTACGTCCGTGAAATTTTCTGATCCTGTTACATCCCTCATTGCTATAAGTAACTGGTTTCTTGATCTTGCAAGCAATTTATATTGCTCATCCTTTGTAAGCTTTATAAACTTCGGAGCTGGGACGTATTTAACTATCTTTTCTATAATTGGACGATAGTCATGCTTGGTAAACCGCGGAAATTCAAATGGAGCTATGTTGATATAACGAGATAAGCGATCATTCCATTCTCCCTGCCGCGCAGTACTCACAACCGTAATATTGCTATCGGCAACTTCATTGA
>DATBQC010000379.1:0-2453 GCA_036561065.1 Methylobacter sp.
TGTGTAATAGCCGACATCCAATGTGAGCGATTTAATGTCATCGATTTGATTTATTTGGCTGCTACTCATGAAATACTCAATAAAGCCACCTACCGGTTGCGGAATAATCCATGCGTCTTTTATGTT
Organism: Methylobacter sp.; assembly: GCA_036561065.1. Taxonomy (GTDB): domain Bacteria; phylum Pseudomonadota; class Gammaproteobacteria; order Methylococcales; family Methylomonadaceae; genus Methylobacter_A. The sequence goes on from DATBQC010000379.1 coordinate 127, forward strand.
AATTATTTTCCCATCAGGAAATCTGTGTTCACCTATTAACCGTTCCCTCATGCGATTTTTGTCTTGGGCGAAATGATTAACTGGTAAACCAGATACCAATAAATCAATACTGTCATCTCCAATATATCTAAGAGCCCCTCTAAAAAGAGCGAGATATTGAGGTGTGTCAATATAATTTGTCTGTAAATGACCACCTCTATCGTCGCGTGCAGACAAGGTATCAATACTATCTCGACCTACCAGAAACTTGCTTTCTCCACTTTGCACTTCGATCAAATCCCGTTTGGTCATAACGCTTGCGCCACGATCTACCCCAGTATGTGCTTTGGCAATCGACGGGAAATGCCCGCACTCCAACTTCTCATCCGTCTCGCCATGGCAAAACTTTACGTTCCCATACCCTACATCTATAGATCTAACCTTCATTTCATCACCTGCATGTTTTTTTTAAATATAAAGTCATTGAAAGCGCTTAATATCGTCTAAGAACGACATAAAACCGCTGCGGAGCATTCAGACGTTCATGTGGATTCAGCACGGACGCCTAAACAACCATTCAGACGATCTAAAGCGACGAAATAACGTTTGGAAGCACTTAAGAACGTCATTCCTTTAATGTCCGTTTATGCACTTAACGCCTCATCACGCTTCAGTTGTTACAAAAGAACCTCATTTCGCCTAATGCGCTCTGAGAGCACTTTGCCATGCTTTTTTTGTTTGTGTCGGGGTGAAAGAGGCCGTTTTTGAGCGTCTTTTGAATTTGACGCTGTGGAGTTGTTTTGGCAGAATCCGTAGCACATGACAGGTTTGATGGCACGGAGCAGCCTCACCTACAAAGGCGCGACCGATAGCGTGGACAAAAATATCGACAAACCGGCCAGGCCTCGCATGAGGTGGTAGGATGCCCCGTAAACACTTTAATACCCCGTTTTAAAAGCGCTTTTTTGCGCTTCGCTTTTTACGACTTATCCTGGCTTTATTGCCTGGAACGGTTCGCTCTGCGCCAATGTGCGCGTCAAAAACCGCAAATTTGCGGTTCATGGATTTTTACGTCCAAAATTCTGCGCTATAAATTCGCCCACCTGACTTGTGCATGAACACTTGTCTTCCCAGCCAATCCTGGCACCACCTAGACTCGATATCCGCGCACCCTATGCGCGTGGGCTCACGGCCAATCGTGCTGATTTTTTAACTCAAACTCCCCAACTCGACCCGTAGGACGGCGCTTGGCGTTTACCCCAACTGGATCAGTGTGTGACCGAGATCGTGACGTACTCGCCGACCTGATCACTTAGCCCTGCAATCGCGGTGCCCAAAAAATCCTTTTTTTTAACCCGTCTACAACATAGACACTTTAACCAGGAACGATTTATGAAAAATTCCGTATTGAAAAACAGTAACTTGAAAATATCCGTCTTCCTACATTCTTGGGGGAAAACGGGGTATTTTAATTTCCACGTTGAATTTCCTTAAGGATCGGCAGTGCCTGTCGTCGTATTTGGACGCCAGCCCGAGTGACACCCACCGGTAGAGGAACAGCAACCATTGATCTCGCAACATGCGCAGCGAGTACCTAAATAGCGCACTGATGCTTTTTATTTTCTACAGCCTGCTGGGAGTAGTCCCACGCATTTAATGCTCACCACGTCGCGAGAACTCGTGTCCGTAGAAAAAGAGGCATCCGGGAATTCTGCTTAGGATTCCCAATGTGGGCCGGTTTAGCCTGCTCTCGACGTAAAAGATTTTTGGACAACCCGGCCCCGCCCCAATGCGACTATTAATTTGGCTGCTTTGGGATGGGGCTGCTCAGCTATTTGGAAGAACGATGGATAAGACATTAAGGCGGCACAAAACCAAGCGGCACGCACTTTACATTGATGGTTTGGCACAGCTAGCCAAGTTCTGCGGTGACGACTCCAAAATGCTTAGTCGATTGAGCAATCAATGGCTAAATTTTTGTATATGGTCTATTACCAAGGGTGGTAACGAGTTAAATTCGATGAGCGCTGTTACCCGTAACCACATAACCCGCTACGGACAATCTCTTAAAGACGAATTTCTTGTCGGACGCTACGCAAGCACATCGACACCATCAAGCAATATTGCCACCATGAATACCCTCATGTTATTGGCAAGGGATGGCGACTGGGAAAAAGTACGACCGATACAGGACTGTGGTCTTGAGCCGCATTCCTATATTCCTAAAAAGAAGCTCGTATTAACTGATGAAGGTTTGCCGGATATGAATAGTCTTGCCGGCTATTTACTAGACCTACAGTTTTCACTAGGCGTAGTAATAAGAGAAGCCCTAAGCCTGGATCTAAGGG
>DATBQC010000380.1:0-3255 GCA_036561065.1 Methylobacter sp.
CTACATGAGCGGCTGTATACCGCATTTGTCTCGTCTTTGAGTGGATTGAAAAAAGTGTGCGATTATACGGACTAATTCTTTCCTTTTCTACCTGTGTTGACTGCACATATGATTTGAATATAAGAAACGGCACTGACCGGAGCAAGTACACTAAAAGTTCAGTGACATAGACTATTAAATTTTCATCCTACACCTGATAAATGCAAGCACTGATCGACCTTTTCGGTCTTAAAGACCTGATCCCTCACGGCTATTGTCTGTCGTGGAGTCCCGTATTGCTTTGGCTGAACGTGATCTCAGACCTGCTGATTACGTTGTCCTATTATTCCATTCCGCTGATTCTCATCCATTTTCTTCGGAAGCGTAAAGACTTACCCTATCCGTGGCTGGTGGTGATGTTTGCCGGATTTATCGTCGCCTGCGGCACCACGCATTTATTGTCCGCTATCACGATCTGGATACCGTTATATTGGCTGGACGGATTACTTAAGGGCTTTACTGCGGTTCTTTCGGTAACCACCGCTGTGCTGATGATCTGGATTGTTCCCCGAGCCTTGTCTTTGCCCAGTGCCGCAGGGCTGCAAGCTGAGGTCCAGCAAAGAAAATTCGCTGAAGACGCGCTACGTGTCGCCAATGTTGAGTTGCAAGAAAATGCCGCGCGTACCCAGTTGCTGTTGGATTCGGCGTTGGATGGCGTCATCAGCATGGATTATAACGGTAATGTCATAGGCTGGAATGCCCAAGCCGAACGTATTTTCGGTTACCCCAGCGAGCAGGCATTAGGGCGTAAAATAGCCGAGTTAATCGTTCCGCCTGCTTATCGGGAAAGGCATCGGCAAGGCTTATCGCGATTTGTGTCCACGGGCGTATCAAACATTATCGGCTCCCGTTTGGAGATTACCGGAATGCGCGCCGATGCTTCGGAATTCCCAATGGAGCTGGCTATCGACGCTTTGGGGCAAAAGGGTGGCTATTTTTTCAGTGCCTTTGTCCGCGATATTACCGAGCGCAGAATGGCAGAGGCGGAGAAGCAGGAAGCTTTTGACCGGCTGCAAAAAATAGCCAGCCAGCTGCCCGGCGTGGTATTCCAGTTTCGCTTGCGTACCGACGGCAGCTCCTCTCTGCCCTATGCCAGCGAAGTGCTGCGCAATATTTACCGCGTCGATCCCGAAGAGGTGCGCGACAACGCGGCAAAAGTGTTTGCCGTCGTCCACCCTGACGACCTGGACGGGCATCTGGCCTCCATTCAAGAATCGGCGCGTGATTTAAGCCCTTGGCATAACGAATACCGTCTTAGGTTTGCAGACGGCACGGAACGCTGGCTGTTCGGTAATGCGTTGCCGCAGCGCGAGGAAGACGGATCTGTGCTTTGGCATGGCGTTGTAACCGATATTACCGAGCGCAAGCAGATGGAGGAAAAACTACGGGATAGCGATGCCTTTAATGTCAGCGTACTTAACTCGCTGACTTCGCACATCGCTGTGTTGGATGGACAAGGCGTTATTATTGCGGTCAATAATGCATGGCAGCGGTTTGCCAAAGAAAATGGTTTACAGGAATCCAGTCAGGATATGCTGGGGGTTAATTATCTGGACGCCTGTAAAAATGCTTTTAATCAATCTTATGGCGATGAGGCAAACACTGTTCAGATCGGTCTTGCGGCGGTGCTGGCGGGCGAGCAGGAAACATTTCATTTAGAGTACCCGTGCCATTCGCCCAATCAGCAGCGCTGGTTTTACATGAATGTGTCGCCATTGCAAGGATCACATCGCGGCGTTGTCGTCAGTCATAAAAATATCACCGAGCGCAAAAAGGCGGAAGAAATTGCCCAGGCCGCCTCTCAATACGCCCGTAGTTTGATCGAGGCGAGTCTGGATCCCTTAGTGACGATTAGCGCAGAGGGTAAGATTACCGACGTCAACATCGCCACGGAGAAGGCGACTGGTGTGGAACGAGACAACTTGATCGGCAGTGACTTCGCGGATTATTTTACCGATCCCGACAAAGCTCGTGATGGATACTTGCAGGTATTTTCGCAGGGTTTTGTGACCGATTATCCGCTGGCTATTCGCCATGTATCGGGCAATGTCACCGATGTACTTTATAACGCCAGCGTATACCGCGACGGCAATGGCAATGTACTTGGCGTGTTTGCGGCAGCGCGGGACATCACCGAGCGCCGGGAGCGCGAACATCAGTTGGGGCTGTTCCATAGTCTGTTCGAGTTAACATCGGATTGCGTATTTATGATCAGTCCGAAGCAGGATTTCAGATTCGTATTCGTTAACGACGCTACCTGCCGGCATTATGGTGCGGAGCGTGAACAGCTGCTGACATGGCGTATACCCGATTGGGATCCCAATTTCAAGAATCAGGCAGACCTTGATGCATTATGGGAAGAAATTAAAACCAAGAAAGGTTTCCTGATCGAGACAGTACACCGCGTCGCGTCTGGTCTAGATGTTCCGGTCGAGGTATCGGTGAATTATCTGTCGTATAAAGATGAAGAATATGTTGCCGGTTACTTTCACGACATCACCGAACGCAAGCTCATGGAAAATGAGCTAAAAGCCAGCGAAGCAAAATTTCGTTCTATTATTGAAGTATCCCCGATTCCGATGGCAATGAATGATGAGCACTTTAACATTACCTTTCTGAATTCGGCATTTGTGCAAACCTTTGGTTACACTTTAGAAGATATTCCCACCGTGGCTGACTGGTGGCCGAAAGCTTATCCTGATCCGGACTATCGGCACTGGGTTGAGACTACCTGGCACACGGCACTGAAGAGAGCCACACAGGAGCAGGCCGACTTTCCGCCTATCGAAGTGACTGTTCATTGCAAGAACAACAGCACTAAAACCGTGCTGGTGACTGCGGCAGCGATTCATCACGATTTTACCGATGTGCATTTGGTGATACTGTATGACATTACCCTGCTTAAGCAAATTGAAGCCGAACTTACCCGATCCAACGCCGATCTGGAACAATTCGCCTATGCGGTATCCCACGACATGCGGCAACCGTTACGCATGGTGAGCAGTTACTTATCCTTGATTGAAAATGCATTGACCGACCAGCTGAATGAGGAAACGCAACAATTTCTCGATTTTGCTATTGATGGCGCGAATCGTATGGATGCGATGATTTTATCGTTGTTGGATTACTCGAGAATAGGGCGTAAATTTGAAGCCAAAACACGAATCAGCAGTAAGGCTTCTTTAGATGAAGCGCTGGCTTTTCTTAATCCCGAAC
>DATBQC010000381.1:0-1632 GCA_036561065.1 Methylobacter sp.
TTTCCGCTTTCGGCCGCTTTAGCAGAAAAAATTTCCTTTTCTTTTTCAATCAATTCAGGAGATACCTGATCGTCAGACACACAGGTCGGTTTGCTTGCTGCAATATGCATAGCAATGTCCTTGCCTAATTCAGCATCGGCCTGCGCCAACTCAACGATCACGCCGATTTTTTTGCCGTGTAAATAGCAGGCTGTACCACCTGCGGCAGTCTGATACTTTTGAAACCGTCTGACGGTAATGTTTTCGCCCAACTTGGCAATCAGGCCGCGACGAACCTCGTCCACAATCGTGCCATCAGCCAATTTCATTGCCAACAATTGCTCATCTGTTTCAACATCAGAACTTAACAAAGCGGCAGTGACGTTATTGACGAAGCTGACGAAATCATCCGCTTTAGCAACAAAATCGGTCTCGCAATTAATATCGACAATCGCCACAGTTTTTCCGTCATCACTGACTTTAGCGCCAATAATGCCTTCAGCAGCAATACGGTCGGATTTCTTATCGGCCTTGGCCAAACCGGATTTGCGCATGTTTTCAATAGCCAATTCCATGTCGCCGTTCGCTTCAACCAAGGCTTTTTTGCACTCCATCATGCCGGATGCAGTTCTTTCACGCAGCTCCTTTACCATCGCTGCACTTATATTAATACTCATTCTTTATTTTTCCTCATTATTCATCACTGTAAAAACGCCCCCGTGAGGAGGCGTTCTTTGCCTAACTTCAAGCACTCAAAGAGCGCTTGTAAAATTAAGACCGTAGATTATCCAGCTGTTTCTTCGACAAAGTCATCAGCTTTTGCCGACATTCCCTGACCTGCTGATTTAGCTTCCATGACTGCTGCCGAAACGCTTTCGCAATAGAGTTTAACTGCGCGAATTGAGTCATCATTACCTGGAATAATGTAATCGATTTTTTCTGGTGAATTATTGGAATCTACAATGCCGACAACCGGAATGCCCAATTTTTTAGCTTCACTGATCGCATTTTTTTCATAACCGACATCCAATATGAAAATCACATCAGGAACGCCTTTCATGTCTTTAATTCCACCCAAGCTACGCTCCAGCTTTTCAAGCTCGCGCTCCATACCTAACGCTTCTTTCTTGGCAAAACGTTGATAAAGAGTACCGTCTGCTTTCATCGCTTCCAATTCTTTAAGGCGATTAATAGATTTCTTGATGGTTTTGAAATTTGTCAGCATGCCGCCTAACCAGCGATGATTGACATAAGGCATGCCGCAACGTGCGGCTTCTTCAGCAACCACTTTACGTGCTGCTTTCTTGGTACCAACAAACAGGACTGTTCCTTTGTTTGCTGTCATCTGACCCAGATAATTCATTGCGTCATTAAACATTGGAAGCGTTTTTTCCAAATCGATAATATGGATCTTGTTACGTGCACCGAACAGGTATGTAGCCATTTTCGGGTTCCAATAACGAGTTTGATGTCCAAAATGAACACCCGCTTCAAGCATTTGCCGCATAGATACTGCTGCCATTAAATTCTCCTAAGATAAAAAATTCGGAACCGCTGTTCCGAGTTGGGTTACGCCTCCACCTATCCCGCCTGGAAACCAGTTACAATTATTACTCAAAATAAAAATTGCAACCCGGCACCCTTCCAAACGTG
>DATBQC010000382.1:0-3038 GCA_036561065.1 Methylobacter sp.
CGCCGGGATGGGCCACGGCCTGCAGCAGGCTGTATAAATCGTCCGCTTCTTGCGAGGCAAAAACAGACTCCGTACTGTTTAACACGGAAGGTACACCCGCTAGTCGCAATGCCGCCTGATAATCCCTGGCCTGGGTATTGGTCCTTACCAGAATGGCGATGTCTTTGGGCTGCAAGACACGGTTTTCTGGCTGTAAAGAGTAATCGCCGGTCAGCAATTCGACGACTTCATTGACAACGGCGATCCTGATTTCTTCGGCCGCCCTGCCTGCTGTCCAGTAACCCGTTTTGCTATCGCTTTCCGGTAGCTGCCATAACACCATCGGTACCATCGCCTGTCCGGCATGATGCAGCTCACCGTTATCTGCCGACAAGCCGGGGTTAACATCGATAAACTCCAGTCCATCCAGGAAAAAGGCCCGATCTCTTTGAAACAACGCATTCACCGCTTCAACAAGCTGCGGATGCGAACGCCAGTTTAGGCCTAGGGTGAATTGATGCTCGGCCTGTTTTTGCGCGTCCAGATACGAATAAATATCCGCGCCGCGAAACTTGTAAATTGCCTGTTTGGGGTCGCCGATCAGATATAAATACTGGCTGGGAGCAGCAAATAATGATGAGAAAATATGCCACTGACTGTCATCGGTATCCTGGAATTCATCGATTAGCGCGACTTCAAAACGTTGTTGCAATTCTGCTGTCAACAATGAACCTTTTTCGCTTTGCAACGCCTCAGCCAAACGGCTGATTAGATCATCGAACGACAGCACATTAAGCAGCTGCAAGCGTTTATCCAGCTCTTCGCGTAAGCTGTCCAGCAAGGTTTTGCGCAGTACCAAGGCGATTTGTTTGAACGCCACAGCAAGGGCATCGAAAGCTGAGATATCGATTGCTAATTCAACCAGATATTCGGTTTTACGCTGATCGCCGGACTGGATTTTATTGGTTCTGAACTTGTTGCCGTTCAGGGCATTCATCAACCCGTTTTTGGTCAACAAGGCAAATGCCTCGGCGTCGGGAATAAATGTGGTAGCACCATGCAGCCATGCACTAAGCGAATCATAGTGATAGACAAATGTGTCGGTATAACCGGTCTTGAATTTTTCATCGGCGAAACAATTACGCAAAATGGTCGCACAATCGCTCAATCGATCTTTTGCAGAATCCGCTCGCTGTTGTAATCCTTTTAATGCAGCATCCAAACTCTCGCAATCAGGATAAACACTAAGCTGCGAATATGTTCCCAAGCCATTACCGGGAAACGAGGCAACACTGGAAAGCAGCGCATCCGGGGTTTTAAAGTCCGCCGTTAATACCGCGACTTCCCACGCAGAACGTTGGTAAATCTGCTTGCGCCAGAAGTCGTCGGCACAAGCCTGTTTAATCTCCGCAAGATCACCGGTTAATTCGGCATCGAATAATTGCCCGCTTTCCAGCGCATGTTCCCTTAACACACGCTGGCAAAAGCCGTGGATGGTGAATATTCCGGCTTGGTCAATATCCAGTAACGCCACAGTCAGGCGCTGCTGAACCAACTCCGGCGCTATGTCCAGCTTAGTCAGCCAATCGATAATATTGCTGTCGATGTTTTCTGTTTGACCATCCAAAGCTCGCCTAGCTTCGGCCAATCTGGAGCGAACACGGTCTTTAAGCTCTTCGGTTGCCGCCTTGGTAAAGGTAACTACCAACAATTTTTCAATTGTAATGCCTCGCTCAACTACAAAACGCAGCACCAGCATCGCTATAGCATAGGTTTTACCCGTTCCGGCGCTAGCTTCAATCAGGTTTACACCTTCTAGCAACTCGGTTTGAACCGGATCGAAATTGTTAATTTTCATACGTAAACCTTGCCACTAGAAGGGCTCGTTTTCTTAGCAAACGGGATCAATCTTTGAATCTATGTAGAATGTTAAGTTACATTTTCACTGAAAAAACTCCAGCCAGCCCAGTTGAAAAGCCCCTTTTTTTGATTTTTTCAGTTGATTTCTGCATACAAATCTAACAATCAAAGACATGAAATCTTTTCCACAATTCCTGTGCATAACTCTGTGCACAAGATACGAATAACACCGTTAAGAGCCGATAAAACCTGCCTTTTGGTTAGATTGTAGCATTTTCAGACAAAAACAAATTCATTTATACAATCAATAAGTTATATTTATGTGCTTTTAATATTCGAAACCAGCTTCAGGCCAGACCTATCATTTATGACTACAAAATCAATCTGTGCATAAGCAACAGCTGATAAGCCTATGAACAAGCTAAATTTTACCCGGTACAATTTTTATTAGTTATGATTTATTGCCCGCACAAGAGTTAAATAAAATGATCTTTCTCAAAACGCGGACAAAAAAAAACCCAAGCGATTAGGCTTGGGTTTTTAATTTAAGAGCTTGGCAATTCCCTACTTTCGCATGGCAAACTGCCACACTATCATCGGCGCTAAACGGTTTCACTTCCGAGTTCGGGATGGGATCGGGTGGTTCACGTTCGCTATGGTCACCAAGCAAACTGGTGTGGTCAATGTGCTTTTCAGCTCGGCTTTTACGCCAATCGACCGTCTTCACTGGGCAGGTTAATGCCGAGTGTTGGAAATCTGTAACTTTCTTTAATCTTTTTTGCTTTATTTGCGATTATTAAGCTGTGACTAAGTTTTACGCTTAGTGCATAACACACCAAACTGATTGGGTGTTATATGGTCAAGCCTCACGGGCAATTAGTACACGTTAGCTTCACACATTACTGCGCTTCCACACCGTGCCTATCAACGTCGTAGTCTCCGACGGCCCTTCAGGGGACTTATAGTCCCAGTGAGATCTCATCTTGGGAGGGGCTTCCCGCTTAGATGCTTTCAGCGGTTATCCTGTCCGAACATAGCTACCCGGCAATGCCATTGGCATGACAACCGGAACACCAGAGGTTCGTCCACTCCGGTCCTCTCGTACTAGGAGCAGCTTCCCTCAAATCTCAAACGCCCACGGCAGATAGGGACCGAACTGTCTCACGACGTTCTGAACCCAGCTCGCGTACCACTTTAAA
>DATBQC010000383.1:0-2725 GCA_036561065.1 Methylobacter sp.
GCCGCAGCCAATGTCTACCTGTTCAGCGGCGTAGAGACCATGACTGCTGCGAAAAAAACAGCGGTTTATCTCACTGTTTATCACTGGTCATTACTGATTCCGGTCATCTCAGTCCTCGGTGTACTGCTGTCTGCCTATTTACGCTCTCAAGAGGAATGGCGACTTGCAGCCCTTGGTTATGAGTTTGTAGACATCGAACGTTTGTTAGGGCGACCTGTAACAGATCTGCCCGAGATCAATTGGTGGCTATTGGGCGGAGGACTGGGCTTCACCTTGTTTGCGGCCATCATGGGACTGGCTGATGTGCGTAACAACGAGGAGATAGTCTTTGCCGGGTCTCTTGCCATCGTGCTATTCCTTATGTGGCGCTTGACTCAAGAGCTTGCAATCCATGAAAGAAATAAGTTATTCGGCACGGCATTCGTAATCTTTGCGTTCCGTGCGGTGCCAACGACGGGAGCGGGCGAGACCTGGTGGATGATCGACGTGCTTGATTTCGATCAGCAGTTTCTGTCGCAACTATCATTGATCAGCAGCGCATTGACTTTGCTAGGGATGTTTCTGTTTCGGCGATTCATGGCCGAGCGTCCGATAACCTACATTATCGCAGTTCTCACGGTCGCCCTGACCCTGCTTTACTTACCGAATATTGCCCTGTTTTATAGCCTTCACGAATGGACCCAGGCGCATACCGGCGGCGTTGTGGACGCCCGATTTATTGCGCTGGTCGATACGGCACTGGAATCGCCTTTAGGGCAGATCGCCATGATTCCGATGCTGGTATGGATTGCCAATTCAGCGCCGACACAGCTCAAAGCCACTTATTTTGCGGTGATGGCCGCTTTCGTCAATCTGGCCCTGTCGCTGTCACAACTTTTGACTAAGACACTCAATCAGTGGTTTTTAATCACCCGGCAAGTCAAGGATGTATCCGGGGCGGTAATAGTGTCAGCCGAATACAGCGAACTGGGCGGACTATTGATCACCGTCATGTTGCTTGCTCTGGCCCTGCCGATGCTGGCTATCTTTATTGCCAAGCGTACCTTTCTGGCTGAACATCCATAGTAGGGTGGGAAAGAGCATTGAAATTTTTCCAGTTTTTACAATAAAAAAGCGTCTAAGTTTCCCAGAAAGTAAAGATTAACTATTTGTTTATAAGTTAATAATTCTCTTCGATGACTGGAAAATATGGCGCTGATTAATGGTAAATTTTCGACGCCGTTTTTCACCCTTGGAGAATCTGATTCTGTAATCTGTTATACACAATTAAGTAATAGAATGTGTTTAAGGCATAAGAATAGCTTGCGACAACCGCATTGCTCCCCATTGCCTTGCAACTTATAATGTCATTATCGATTTTGAGGGATTATGATGTTCATTACTCGATATCAAGTTTAAATTTTATTTTTTTCACAAGGATATACAAGCATGGCTAAAATTAATAATTTGTGCGTTGGCGAATCTTTAGTTGGTGATGGCAACGAAGTTGCTCACATTGACTTGATGGTTGGACCACGTGGTTCAGCTGCTGAATCAGCATTTGCAAACTGCTTAACCAACAACAAAGACGGCTTTTCTAGCTTATTGGCTGTTGTTGCACCTAACCTGATGGTTAAACCTGCAACGGTTATGTTCAACAAAGTAACAATCAAAGGCGCAAAACAAGCTGTTCAAATGTTTGGCCCAGCACAACGAGGCGTTGCTATGGCTGTTGCTGATTGTGTTGAAGATGGCACAATTCCGGCGGCTGAAGCCGATGATTTATTCGTCTCCGTCGGTGTATTTATTCACTGGGCTGCTGACGACGATGCTAAAATCCAACAGTACAACTATGAAGCGACTAAAGAAGCTTTGAAGCGCGCTATTGCAGGATCTCCTACTGCTGCTGAAGTCGTTGCTGCTAAAGGTGCTGCTGTACATCCATTCGCTGCAAACTAAGATTTATTTAGTTTTCAAGAATGCTAAAAATACCCTGCCTGTCGGGGTATTTTTTTGTCTAAGTTTTAGCCAGTGATATTCTTCAACCGTTCTGTATTAGGCAAATCTTAATCTAAAGCTGGACAGACTGATAACTGGAATCTGCTTGATACACTATTATTTTATTTCGCCCCTTTCTTTCATGTGCTTTAGCTGGGTAATTTTTGAGCATTTAGCATGATTACCAACGTTGCGCTTTAATCCGCATACAGGGCAAATAAAACTTAAATCAAATGGCTTTTTGGGTTCTGTTGACTTTGTTTTATTCATTAAGCATTTATTCCGTGCACTCTAATCATTCCACGATTTTGCACTTGGTGCGTGTAGCGTTGATTCGGTCTCTCATCTCTTTGCCGGGCTTGAAGTCAACTGCTAATTTTGCCGGCAAATTAACAGCTTCACCCGTTTTTGGATTCCTCCCGACACGGGGGGGGCGATGATGCAGGTTAAAGCTGCCAAATCCTCTGATCTCGATACGTTCGCCCTGAGTTAATGAATTTGTCATTTGTCCCAACATGCAATTCACCGCCAGCTCTACATCTCTTTTCTCAAGCTCGGGAAATTTATCGCTCAACACTTGAACCAGTTCTGACTTGGTCACTGCCTAATTCCCTATAGTAAAATTTCCATTTTAGCAGGTTACAAATCGGCGTGAGCTACGCCAATGAAAAAAATCTCTTTCGCCTACGTCAAAAGTGCACATTGTGTATGTTTTTTAAGTATTTATTTACTTTTCTAGCTTAATTAA
>DATBQC010000384.1:0-1530 GCA_036561065.1 Methylobacter sp.
CTCCCCAGGCGGTCTACTTCACGCGTTAGCTGCGTTACTAATGGATTTTACTCCACCAACAACTAGTAGACATCGTTTAGGGCGTGGACTACCAGGGTATCTAATCCTGTTTGCTCCCCACGCTTTCGTGCATGAGCGTCAGTATTGACCCAGGGGGCTGCCTTCGCCATTGGTATTCCTCCACATCTCTACGCATTTCACTGCTACACGTGGAATTCTACCCCCCTCTGCCATACTCTAGCCTTGTAGTTTCAAACGCAGTTCCCAGGTTGAGCCCGGGGATTTCACATCTGACTTACAAAACCGCCTGCGCACGCTTTACGCCCAGTAATTCCGATTAACGCTCGCACCCTACGTATTACCGCGGCTGCTGGCACGTAGTTAGCCGGTGCTTCTTATCAAGGTACCGTCAGCCTCACACTTTATTAGAATGTAAGTTTTCTTCCCTTGCGAAAGAGCTTTACAACCCGAAGGCCTTCTTCACTCACGCGGAATGGCTGGATCAGGCTTGCGCCCATTGTCCAAAATTCCCCACTGCTGCCTCCCGTAGGAGTCTGGACCGTGTCTCAGTTCCAGTGTGGCTGGTCGTCCTCTCAGACCAGCTACAGATCGTCGCCTTGGTGAGCCTTTACCTCACCAACTAGCTAATCTGATATCGGCCGCTCCATCAACGCAAGGTCCGAAGATCCCCTGCTTTCCCCCGTAGGGCGTATGCGGTATTAGCCAACCTTTCGATTAGTTATCCCCCATTATTGGATACGTTCCGATATATTACTCACCCGTTCGCCACTCGCCACCAGGTGCAAGCACCCGTGCTGCCGTTCGACTTGCATGTGTAAAGCATTCCGCCAGCGTTCAATCTGAGCCAGGATCAAACTCTTCAGTTTAATTCCTAACTATTACTTTGTTTGCCCCAATAAAGGGGCAGGTAAATCGCTTTGCCTTAAATTTACTCAAATGAATCTTAGGTATGTGTGCTCAATTTAACTTGAGCGTCGTACTAAAGTTCATTCAAGGTGTAAGGACTTGTATCTTGAGTGTCAGCCTTCTGCAATCCTTCTAACCTGTTACAGTTATCCAGACCATCCGGTGACTTCCCAAATCCACAAGCACCCACACCTATCGGTTGTTCATCTTGTTAAAGAGCGGTCGCTACGTAAGTAACGAGAGGGGCGCATTATACAGACCGAGTTCATTTGGTCAAGAGAAAAGCCGAATTTTTTATTGCGTTTCGTTTTTCTCTGCGCGCCGTCGTTCAAGCGAGCCGCGCATTCTACAGACCTTATTTGAATGGTCAATAGGCAATGTCAAAAAAGTTACATAATCTTTATTTTTGCGAATTTACGCTTGCCAACCTGGGCTACTATTTCCGCGCCACGCGTAATGGTTAAACCCTTGTCGGATATCTTTTCACCATTTAATTTAATACCCCCCTGCTCAATCGTACGGAAGGCCTCTGACGTACTTGCCACTAACCCAGCCAGTTTAAGTAACTGTGCTATACCTATTGATTCGCCATCTATATTGACA
>DATBQC010000385.1:0-4341 GCA_036561065.1 Methylobacter sp.
CATTGAAGTCCAATACCTGAACGGCGATATTGGCGAATACGATCATGACAGCTGGTATACCTCGACCTTCGATTATATTGAGGATCCTGAAGACTGGAGTGCGCCTTTTGACGATATTGAAACGGATGATCTGGGCTATACCGACCCCGACGAACACAAACCCAATCCTGAGGACATGGACATCGAAGACTACCTGGATTAATTAGGAAAACATCACATGAAAATGAGTCCTCAGGAATTTCTGGACTGGAAGACAAAACGAATTACTCTGCTGGCCATGTCCGGCGCGGGTAAAACCACGCTGGCCAATAAGTTGCCCAAAGCCAAGTGGTTTCATTATTCCGGCGACTACCGGATTGGCACCAAATATCTGGAAGAGCCTATCCTGGACAATATTAAACGCCAAGCTATGCAAATTCCGTTTCTGCGTGAATTGCTGCTGTCCGACTCTATCCATATCAGCAATAAAATAACCGTTGATAATCTGGCTCCGGTTTCCAGCTTTCTTGGCAAACTCGGCAATCCCGAATTGGCCGGACTGTCTTTGCAGGAATTCAAACGCCGACAAAAACTGCATCATCAAGCTGAAATTGCTGCGATGAACGACGTGCCTGACTTCATTGATAAAGCGGTAGATATTTATGGCTACAAGCATTTTGTCAATGACGCCGGCGGCAGCGTTTGCGAACTGGATAGCCCCGAGGTGCTGGAAACGCTGGCACAGAACACGTTAATTGTTTACATCAAAATACCCCAGGCTTTGGAGCAAACCATTATTGAACGCGCTAAATCCGATCCCAAACCGCTTTATTATCGGGAAGCGTTTCTTGATGAAAAACTCGCTGAATTTATACGCATTAAAAATTACGCGTCCACAGATGTGATGCCGCCGGATGAGTTTGTCTCTTGGGTTTTTCCCGAATTGTTCAAATCCCGACTGCCTCGTTACCAAGCTATCGCTGATCAATATGGCTATACGATCGATGCTAATGATGTCGCCACCGTTAAAAGCGAGGATGACTTTATCCGGCTTATCGCCGATGCGCTGGCTTCCCAGCAATAATATGAATGGAGCCCGGTTATGCCTTTAGTTGCTCATACTGATTTACCCACCTTTGAGCGCCTACGCGAAGAAGGGGAGGAAATATTAGACCCCGAGCGCGCCAGTAATCAGGATATACGGGAAATGCATATCGGCCTGCTCAACATGATGCCGGATGCGGCACTGGAAGCGACAGAAAGACAGTTTTTCCGGCTGGTGGGGGCGTGCAATCAGATTGTTCAGTTTCATGTCCATCCGTTTACCATCGAAGGACTGAAAAGAAGCCCGGAAGCGCAAGCCCATATCGCGAAATATTACGAACCTTTTGAGAAAATCAAGCGGGACGGCCTGGATGCGCTGATCATCAGCGGCGCTAATGTCACTCACCCGCACTTGCCCGAAGAGGATTTCTGGCAACCGCTGACCGAGGTTTTTTTCTGGGCCAAGGAAAATGTCACCTCGATACTTTGTTCGTGCCTTGCCACCCATGCGCTCATTCAATACTGTTACGGCATTGAGCGCACCCGCTTACCGGCCAAACGCTGGGGGGTATTTTCACACAAATTAACCAACCGTACGCATCCGTTGGTCGCAGAAATCAACACCCGTTTTGATGTCCCTCATTCCCGATTTAATGAAATATTCCAAAGCGATATGGAGCAACACGGGCTCAAAGTCCTGGCGGTCAGCAAGGACGCCGGTGTCCATCTTGCAGTTAGTCCGGATGGTTTTCGTATCGTGTATTTTCAGGGGCATCCCGAATATGACGACGTCAGCCTGCTGAAAGAATACAAGCGTGAAGTGCTGCGCTTTTATCGTGCCGAAATAGACGACTACCCGCCGTTCCCGGAAAATTATTTTAATGATGTCGTCCAGCAGATTTTTATCGCTTATGAGCAGCAAGTCAGGTTAGCCAGACAGAACGGGCAAAGGTTGGAAGAATTCCCGGAAAACCAGGTTTTGGAACATATCGACAACACTTGGAACGACACAGCCAAAGCAGTCTTCAATAACTGGTTGGGGAAAATATACCAACTGACCCATCAGGAGAGAGGCCTTCCTTTTATGGATGGCGTAGATCCCAACAACCCATTAGGTTTATAGATGCACAAGGAGTTTTTGCAGCAAGCCATAGCTTTGGCCGTAGAAAATGCCAGATCGGGAGAAGGCGGTCCTTATGGAGCGATTGTCGTAAAAGATAACCAAGTTATTGCCGCCAGCGGCAATAAGGTGACCAGCACTATCGATCCCACCGCTCACGCGGAAGTGATGGCGATACGTCTGGCCTGTAAAAAACTGAACGATTTCCAGTTGCAAGGGTGCATACTTTATTCCAGCTGCGAACCCTGCCCAATGTGCTTAGGGGCTATCTACTGGGCGAGGCTGGCAAAAGTCTATTTTGCCTGTAGCCGACATGACGCCGCTGCCGCCAACTTTGACGACAGCTTCATTTATGATGAGATTTCGGTGTTGCCGCATCAGCGCAGCATCGCCATGCTGCATTTAAGCCTTCCGGATGCGATGCAGCCGTTTAACATTTGGGCCGAAAAGAGCGACAAGGTGCTTTATTAGAAAAGCAGGCGAAATGCTAAGGGGGCTAAAGGCAAAGAACGACCGTGTTGAAACTTGGTTTTTTCGTCCTTAGCCTTTCGCCTTTCGCCCCTATCATTTATCAGCGATTTTTATCAGCCATCCGTTTTTATCATAGCAACCTAAGTCGGATTTGGCCGTAACATTGATCCTGACATATTGACCGTTGAGAGCCGCCGGCAACTTTGCCTTAATCCGGTGAAAGCTGCTGTTGCTTTCGATAGTGTATTCAAGGTTTTCGTTTTTGGCAGTCAATTTGATCGTATCTGCCTTGGCCCAGGACGAGACGAGAAAGGAGAGCGTTGATTCAGGCGGAACCTCGGTTTTTTCGGGTTCTTGATACACGGGAAGATTGAAGTCTCTAAATTGAGGCTTTTTGCAAATCTCATCGACCTTATTAGACTCATAGGCGAAAACTGTGCCGGTAAATAATGCCGCTGCAATAAATAGTATCGGGCTAAACATTGTTGTTACTTTCATATCCACTCCTCAAAAAAGACTGTGCGTTGCCAATAGTCGTTTGGATAGTTCCACTGTTTTTTAACAGCCGAACCGGGTTAATTATTTTTTCAACTTGCCGAACATTCATACAACCGTTGCGGAAACATCTGCCGGATAAAATCCGCACACATTCATATCCTTCAGACAAAACCGACGATGTCTTGTACAATATCGAAAGTTTAAATTCTAGCAAGAGAACACCACATTGAGCGAACAAAATCAAAAAGGCTTGAATTATAAAAGCGCCGGAGTCGACATCGAAGCCGGCAATGCATTGGTCGAGCGTATCAAACCGATTGCCGCCAGGACACGGACGGCAGGCGTCATGGCAGGTTTAGGCGGTTTCGGTTCGATGTTTGAACTGCCGCTGGATCGTTATCAACAGCCGATTCTGGTTTCCGGCACCGACGGCGTCGGCACCAAGCTGAAGCTGGCCAATGAATTGAATATTCATGACACCATCGGCATCGACCTGGTTGCGATGTGCGTCAATGATATTATCGTTCAGGGCGCGGAGCCTTTGTTCTTCCTTGATTACTTTGCAACCGGCAAGCTGGATGTCGACACCGCCGCCTCGGTCGTAGATGGAATCGGCAAAGGCTGCGAACTGGCAGGCGCTGCGCTGGTCGGCGGAGAAACCGCAGAAATGCCTGGCATGTATGCAGACGGCGAATACGATCTGGCCGGTTTTTGCGTCGGCATCGTGGAAAAAAGCAAAGTACTGGACGGCAGCAAGGTCAAAGTCGGCGACAAGCTGATTGGCATCGCTTCATCCGGCCCGCATTCCAACGGCTATTCATTGATTCGAAAAATCATTAGCCACAGCAATGTCGCGCTTACCGATTCCTTCAATGGCAAGACCTTGGGTTTAACCTTGCTGGAACCGACCCGAATCTATGTCAAATCGTTGTTGGCGCTACTGGATAAAGTGCCGGTGCATGCGCTGGCGCACATCACCGGCGGCGGCTTGACCGAAAATCTGCCACGTGTGCTTCCGCAAGGCACTAAGGCAAATATCGACCTTGCTTCTTGGGAGTTTCCAGCCATCTTCAAATGGTTGCAGGAACAAGGCAACGTATCGCTGCCGGACATGCTGGTCACCTTCAATTGCGGCATCGGCATGATTGTCTGTGTGGCCTCAGAAGATGAACATGCAACACTACGAACCCTCGACCAATTGGGCGAAACCGCTTTTACTATCGGTGAGC
>DATBQC010000386.1:0-2444 GCA_036561065.1 Methylobacter sp.
TGATTGGGAAACCATAAAAAACAACTCCATTAGCTCACAATAAAGAAACGATAACAACATGGCATTAATGATCTGCAAAGTATGCGGCAACCGCATTAGCGCAACAGCGCAGGGTTGCCCCTATTGCGCGAAAATGCCCGCACTTGTTAAGGTCGAGATAGCGGTTATTGTGTTGTTTTTAATGGCGCTGATGGCAACTGTCAAACACATCCCACAAAACCCAACAGCAAAACAGATAGCCGTTCAAGAGGCTGAATCGATTGCTGTCGGGGCTTTATTTAATATTCCGAAGATTGCGGGAAAAACCGAAGCCGAAGTTGAGGCGCTGTTAGGTGAGCCTGTTTTCTGCGCTCAGTCTGAATCAACCCGGAACTGCTCGTTCAAGGAAAATGAAATTGAGGTTGTCTTCATAGACGGCAAAGCGGACTGGATTACCATATACGGCGCATTCCAAAGCCCTGCTTACCATCAGCAAATTGAAGGAAAAACCAAAGCCGAGGCATTAGCATTACTTGGCGATCCGGCTTACTGCGTCATGGCAAAATCCGCGTTGCACTGCGCATTCCGGGAGGGTGATGTCAGTGTTGAGTTTATCGACGGAAAGGTCGATGAAATTACCGTGAAAGGAAGCTTGGGTAACGCAGCGTTTGGCAAAGACGCCTTGGCGCTGCTCGGGCTCCCGGTAAAGGATGCGGCTTTCAGCAATAAAAACGTGATGCGTTGGGAGAATATTTCAGGACTCTTAAGTGTAACGTTGCATTCGGCAGGTACTGCCGTGTCTCTTGTTACGGTGAAGGCTAAAACTAAGTAAACTTATTATGCAAACCGGCTTCGAAACATGAAGTACACCGCTCCAACAAGGCATATACCGGCCCACAAATAGTCCAATTTCAACGGCTCTTTCAAATACATTACCGAAAAAGGAACGAATATTGTCAGAGTAATAACCTCTTGCATTATTTTAAGCTGTCCTACGCTAAGCACCGTAAAACCTATTCTGTTTGCCGGAACCTGGAACAAATATTCCAGCAATGCAATCCCCCAGCTGATTAACGCTGCGACTATCCAGGGCTTATTGTTGAGTTCTTTAAGATGGGCATACCATGCGAATGTCATAAAGACATTGCTGCATAAAAGTAAAAATATGGAGATTAAAACGGGGTGCATGTTAGTTTTTCGTGTTGCTTAGTGTTGTTGATAATCGGCTTGCCATAGGGTCAGTTAAGTATGGCGAATTTCGGCATGTAGATTCACTCCCAGGGCCCGAACTACTTTCATCACTGTCTCGTAGCGCGGTTTAGCGCCAGGCGAGAGCGCCTTGTAAAGGCTTTCGCGGCCTAAACCGGAATCCTTTGCCAACTGGGTCATGCCGCGGGCACGGGCCACAGTCTTCACTGCTACAAGAAAAGCGTCGGGATCGGGGTCTTCCAGTGCGGCAGTCAGATAGGCGGCAATGGTTTCTTCGTTGTCAAGGTAATCAGCTGCGTCAAATGGGGTGAAATTGGTCATGGTATTAATCCTTGGGTAAAGCGTTCGTCATTTCTATGGCGCGCTTGATGTCACGTTTTTGGGTTGATTTGTCGCCACCCAGTAGCAACAGATAAATCACTGCGCCGCGTCGGGTGAAATATACCCGATAACCGGGGCCGTAGTGAACCCGCATCTCGAAAACTCCAGTGCCCACCGGTTCGCAGTCGCCAAAGTTGCCTTTCGCCGCACGATCAAGACGCAAAAAGATTTGGGCTTTTCCAACTGGATCTTTCAGGCCGACTAACCACGCATCGAATTCATCGGATTTCTGGAAGATGTTCATGGTCGAAGTGTATTCGTTCGGATACGAAAGTCAAGCGGCTTGCAATGAAAAGTAACAATCTTGAAAATCGCGTAGCCCGTATGTAGCGTAGCGAAATACGGGATGGCCGGAGCTATGAAACGCTGGATTCCGCAAGCCCAGGCTATTCCCATAGCCTAAACCAGTCTTTTAAACTCAATTCGAGCCTCAGTTTTTCATCTTCTGCTAACATGCTGCAATGTGCAATTGGGTTGCGTAAGGTATTAAGATTGAACATTACTTTCTCAACAGCCTTGATATTATTAAATACGCTGGCAAATATACTCCAATTCGTTTTGATTATTTCACCAAGCTCACCAAAATTTGTGTAGTCTAGTGGCTCTGAGGAACGTGGTGTTATGCCAGATTCACGCTCTCGTTGTATTCTCTTCTTAACCTCCCCAACAATGTGCTGAGGAACAACAGTATCATTCCACCAATTTTCTCCATTTGTGTCTTCCAGTAATTCAGAAATTTGATTTCTTATTGTCTTTTCAAGGCAATAAAAAAGTTCATAATTTCTTGACATATATGCAGCTTCTTTTCTTAATTCCGCCTCGAATTGAGGGAAATAGGTTTCTTCAATATCCTTCGTCTCACTTGAAGAAATGTC
>DATBQC010000387.1:0-2198 GCA_036561065.1 Methylobacter sp.
TTTTGCGCATGCAACGGCGCAATTCCCATTAGCAAGCTGGCAACAATAGCGGATAGTTTTACCTGTGTTTTCATGGTTAAGATCAATAAATCATTTAATTTTCGGGTTCAATTAAGCGCCTGATTTCCGATTAAGACCACATATTTTAGCAAAATAGAGGGCGCGCTTTAAAAAAATCACTGATTAATTCAGGAATGACAAGGGCGGTCACCTCTGATGCCGGGTGTCTATTTCAGGTAATAAAAAAAGGTCTTGGCTTAGGGAAAATAAAGGATTGCAGTAGTAAATTCCAGGTGTTGCCGTCAATGCGAGGCTTAATATCGCGGTACAAGATTGAGCTTGGTTTTGTGCGTAAGTTAAAAGCTTTCATGCGTGTAATCTTTAGCTGGCATACATTGGTTTTCGTTTGCGTTACATTGTCTTGCCGGTTTCCGCTGACGGCGTAGCTCTTCGAGTAGGGTGTTTTGCTGCATTGCACTGTGTAAGTATCTGTGGAGCTGGTCGCAAACGGCTTTGCTAAGAGGAAAAACCAGATCCGCCTTTGTTTTCATGTGCCTTGATTCAAGTTTGGTAGTTCGGCGGATAAACGTTATTTGTTAGTTCTATGAAATAAATTGCTTAGGCATCATACGACTGACGTTTTTTTGTAGTGATTACTTTTGGGTCGCATATTGTGAAGTTGGCGGATGGTAGGCGATCAATAATATTTTGTAAATTTTGAGGAAAGGTCAAATGAAAAAAAATATATATACATTGAGAACCAAGTGCCTTACGGGTACGGTTCTCGCCATGGCTGTGCTTGCATCGCTGCCATCTACAGCTGCTGCGGCACTCGTGATGACAGATCAGGGCTCGAAGTGGACCAATTCCACTCGGAATAAATATTATTCCGAGGATCAAGGCTCGCGGGTCATGCCGTTAAAATGGATCAACGCCCTGAAACAAGCGGATGGAGCTCCGTTCATGGCGGACAATCTCAGTCGGTACGGTTATCTGCCGAATCCAGCTAGCCCCGAGCCCGGTTTGCCGGCGGGATTCAGTGTCGCCAAGGAGAATGGTGACAAAATCATCGGCCTGACCTGTTCCGCCTGCCATACGCGTCAGATCGATGTTGCCGATACCTCTTACCGGATTGATGGTGGTCCAGCCATCACTGACATACAAAACTTTTTTACCGATCTCGACAAAGCCGTCGACAAAGTACTTGCAGACCCTATTGCCTTTACGGAGTTCGCTAAAGCTGTATTGGGTACATCGCCCAAAAAGCAGGACGAAGAAAAATTGCGCGCCGATGTTGCCACTTGGTTTCTGCCTTATGACACGATCATGAAAAAATCGTTGCCAGTAGAATCTCCTTGGGGTCCGTCTCGACTCGATGCTGTATCAATGATCTTCAACCGCTTGTCTGGACTAGACATCGGCCCTGCACCGAGTTACATGATTCCAGAAAATATCAAACTAGCCGATGCGCCGGTACGCTATCCGTTTGTTTGGAACGCGCCGATTCAAGATATAACGCAGTGGCCCGGCTTCGCACCTAATGGCGATCGCATACTGGGACTTAACCGCAATATTGGTGAAGTCTTCGGCGTTTTTGCCAAATTCCATCCTCAAAAAGACGAGTCGAAAATCTACAAAATCAACTATGTAGCCAACAACTCGGCCAATTTCCATGGCTTGAATAAGCAAGAAAGCATGATCATGAAGCTCGGCCCGCCAAAATGGCCTTGGAAGTTGGACAGCAAACTTGTTGCCGAAGGTGAGAAGGTGTTCAACAAACAAGATCCGGCTGAAGAAAATAAAAGCTGCACCGATTGCCATGGCATCACAAAAGGCAAATTTCGTTCTTTTACCCACGAAACTTGGGCTACGCCGCTGATCGATGTCGGTACGGACTCCAAGGAAGTGAATTTGCTGGGTTCCGAGGTTAAAACTGGTGTACTTGAAGGTGCGAAGCTTTATCCCGGACAAACGCCGATCAAATCCGTTGACAAGGCCTTTTCGCTGTTGGGTATATCAACCGTCGGAGCCATTCTTCAGCATTATCTTCCAGTGGATCTCAGTGAGAAACAGCAAAAGGAGCGAAGTGCGCTGGATAAGTTGAAAGCGATGATGAAAAAGGAAGTCGAGAAAGTTGAAGATCTCGGCGCTTTGGGCGGTTTTGATGAGCTCAAGGAAATCACCCAACCCAGAGTAGC
>DATBQC010000388.1:0-1565 GCA_036561065.1 Methylobacter sp.
AGGGCGGGGGCGCGGTCGGCGATGATGGGGATGAATCGGTTCATTCCGGTTTATCCGCCTTTGCCCGCTCCGCCTCCGCCTCCGCCCTCGCAACCTTCACTCGTTCAGCTTCTTCCTCTCGAAACTCCTTGAAATTTTTGAAACTGTCTGCTGCAACGAGAGCTGCGTCACGGCGTTTCTCTCGCAAGTGGCCCAACATTCCAAGTATTAAAGCTGACACCTGCGCTAATATCGCGATTATAAAACTACCTAAAGCTACACGACTACCAAAATATGCTGATTCAGCGTTAAGTTTTATAATCGCAGAATTGTCTTCTATTTGGCGTTCGATCAAAGCCGCATCGATATATTCTCTAGCCACATGCAACGAAAGCCCCATACAATTTATAGTATCGCATACATCGTGATTGAGCTTAAGCAAGGAGATTTCCTTGTATGGACGCTTCAGTAAGCCTTCATAAAAAACCGGAGATACCAATTGAACTTGCGCTGTCTGAATTCTATTCACCAACTTAAACGGGGTATCGCAACATCCTTCATTGGAGACTTGCGCGTGAACGCCGGCCGCGCCGGCGAGCATGCTGACAAGAAGAACCCCAAAAAGCGTCTTGACTCGCGGGCGCATGACCATCCCCAAAACATATGTGATAAAGCATATTATCCTATACTTAGAAGCTAAGCAATAAGAGGCCCTGTCGGCGGCGGACTCGCTGCAGGAATTATCAAGCCCCCGGGAAAACAGCCTCCTCCATGCGGAAATATCACGAACTTGAAAGCCGTGCGTGCACATGCGACTCTAGGATGCCTCTGCGCTCCGTCTCATCCGCACGACGGGAATCCTATCTGGTGCACTTTAATGGCGAGCATAAAATCGTTTGTTGAACCATCAAAGTTATACAGATATCGCGCTTTGAGCGAACCCCAAGTAGACCAAGAGATTGCCACCATCGAAGATGGTTACCTTTGGTGTAGCGACTTCCGCCTCATGAATGATCCTATGGAAGGATTATATGAAGCAGATCACTCGTTTAGGAGCCATCCTCGCTACCATCAGCTAGTGGATATCATCCTCCAAAACAAGCGAGATATTGGAATTTGTTCTTTTTCTGAAACGCCGAAGAACGAATTGATGTGGGCTCATTATGCGGACCAGTTTCGAGGAATATGCGTCGAATACGATCTACGAAAACTTCTGGACGGCCTGCCGGATAACATTGATATAATTCGAATCCATTACGACGAAAGGATGCCTGCGATTTCATTGAACAGCCGAACACCTACAATGGAGATCGCAAAACAAATCCTGTCGTGTAAGAATTACAGTTGGCTTTATGAGCGCGAATGGCGACTTTTGGGACATACCGGCAAACTCGACTATCGCGATAATTGCATTACGAATGTCTACATCGGCCCTCGCATGCCCGATCGAATCAAGAGTCGCTTGACGCCAGTGCTCCGCCGCCTTCACATCCCCAATGAAACGCTCCAGATCGAAGGATACAGGCTGCGATGAACCTGCGCCGCGCCATGATGGTGTGCATGGTGGATTTGCAGCTGAGTTTTGC
>DATBQC010000389.1:0-7601 GCA_036561065.1 Methylobacter sp.
AGTTGCAAGGTGAAGATGAGCTGATTTTCAGGGTTGCCATCGCAGTTCCCGTGTATCGACTATTTGATTATCTGGCTCCGGATAATATCGAATCGGCGATAATCAAACCTGGCATTCGTTTGGAAGTGCCTTTCGGGAAAGCTAAAAAAATCGCCTTTCTAATCGAGTGTGCTCGGCATAGCGATATAGACATCGGTAAATTAAAACGCGTCGAACGGGTATTGGACGAAACACCGCTATTATCAACAAAAGACTTGGCGCTGCTGCATTGGGCCAGTAGTTATTACCATCATCCATTGGGCGAAGTTTTCAGCGCAGCATTTCCTGTGTCGCTACGGCAGGGTAAATCAGTCGTTATCCAGGCAGAAAAACGCTATGCGTTGACTGAGCTGGGCAAGGCTGTCGATGCCGAGCAACTCAAACGTTCACCCAAGCAAAAAAGCGTACTGGAAAAATTTCAGGCACACCCAAACGGTTTGTCCGAAGCGGAACTTTCCGCATGGAATCAAAACTGGCGCACATCGGTAAAGCAGCTGTTGGACAAACAGTTGCTACAACTTGCCGCATCCGAGTTAGGGTTGCGTCAAGGCGAGTCCATAATCAGGAGCAATGCGTTGCACTGCAATCCGCCGCAGCAAGCGGCGATAGATGCGGTATGCGACAGCCTGGGGCAGTTTGGCGTTTTTTTGCTGGAGGGTGTGACTGGTAGCGGCAAAACCGAAGTGTATATGCAGATTATTCGTGCTGTGCTGGAGCGGGGGCAGCAGGTGTTGGTGTTGTTGCCGGAAATCACCCTGACACCCCAGCTTGAAGACCGGTTCAGGCAACGATTTAACGTAAATATTGCCATTTCGCACTCCAAATTAACCGACCGGAAGCGAGCCGCTGCCTGGCTTAAAATGCAGCGGGGCGAATGTTCGATTTTATTGGGCACCCGATCCGCCCTGTTTACGCCGTTAACAAATCCCGGCCTGATTATTCTCGATGAAGAGCATGACGCTTCGTTCAAGCAGCAGGAAGGCTTTCGCTTTTCGGCCCGAGATGTCGCCGTGGTGCGCGGAAAGCTGTTAAATATTCCGGTATTGCTGGGTTCTGCGACGCCGGCTCTGGAGAGCTTGCATAATGTCGATAACAAACGTTACCGTTTGCTGCATCTGCCGGAGAGGGCGGGCAATGCAACAGCCCCGATCTTGCAGCTGTTGGACATCAGGAACAAACGAATGCAGGAGGGGCTGTCCGAAGCCCTGGTTGCAGAGATGCGCAAGACCCTGGAAAAAAATGAACAGGTGTTATTGTTCTTAAACCGGCGAGGTTTTGCGCCGACCCTGATATGTCACGGATGCGGGTGGGTTGCGCGTTGTCGGCGCTGCGATGCCAATCTGGTGATTCATTATGATGAAGGGGTATTGCGTTGTCATCATTGCGGACAGGAACAGCGCTTGATCAGGCAGTGTCCTGCCTGCAAAACAGGGGAGTTGACGCCGCTGGGTCTGGGTACCGAGCGGGTAGAAAAAGTGTTGGCGGAACTGTTTCCCGATAAAACGATTGTGCGTCTGGATAGGGATTCGACCCAGCGCAAAGGCTCGTTGGAAAATTATTTACAGCAAATCAATCAGGGCGCAGTGGATATTATTCTGGGTACGCAAATGCTGGCGAAAGGCCATCATTTCCCCAATGTGACGCTGGTGGCGATACTGGATGTGGACAGCGGCCTGTTCAGCATCGATTTTCATGCCCCCGAAAAATTGGCGCAAATGATCGTGCAGGTTTCAGGCCGCGCCGGGCGAGCTGAAAAGCCCGGCAGGGTCATCATGCAAACCCGGCAGCCGGAGCACCCCCTATTAACGACGCTGATCGCTCAGGGCTATAACAGTTTTGCCAGAACCGCGTTGGCGGAGCGCAAGGAGGCGTCATTGCCGCCGTTCAGTTATCAAGCATTGTTAAGGGTGCAGGCTTTGGATGCCGAGATGCCGAAGCTGTTTTTACATACGGTTGCCCAGTTGGCGCAGGAACACAGCAAAGGCCACACCCATGTTTTGGGGCCGGTTGCCGCGCCGATGGCCAGGCGTGCCGGGCTATACCGCTATCAATTGCTGCTTCAGAGCAGTCGGCGGTCGGAGCTGCACACGTTGCTCGATGTGCTGATGCCGAAAATCGAAAAACTCAAACAGGCAAAAAAAGTGCGTTGGTCGCTGGATGTCGATCCGGTGGATTTGTATTGAGGGTTAAAAAGTTTCACCACGAAGGCACGAAGGACACGAAGTTTTATCATGTTTTTTCTTCGCGTTCTTCGTGCCTTCGTGGCGCTATTGTTTTGAAAAAGCCGAGACTATTTTTCTAAGCCGATAAAATCCCAAACCTTGTGTGAAAAGGTTGAGTCTTTATGTTCAGGCACCGGCGGGCCATTCGGGTAGTTTAGCTCATAGACACGGGTGGTATCGGCGGCAAGATCCGGCAGTTCAAGCTTGGTGTAAGCCTCCTGCATGATTTGCAATGCAAAGGGAACAGCCGGTGTGCGCTGGTATTTGTCAACGACGGTAGACGCCCGGTTGATGGCGGCGACATACGCTTTGCGTTTCATGTAAAAGCGAGCGACATGAACTTCATACATCGCCAGATTGTTTTTAAGCGCAATCATACGCTGTTGGGCATCGGCTACGTATTTGCTTGATGGAAACCGGCGGATAAGTTCGGAAAAATTGTCATAGGCGTCACGGGCAGTCCCAGGGTCGCGTTGCGACGTATCGGTGGGCAGGAAGCGGTCGATAAAGCCTATGCCGCGATTGTAGTTGACCAGACCCTTTAAATAATAAGCGTAATCGACGCTGGAGCTGCGCGGGTTGATTTTGATAAATCGGTCTGCGGCAGCGATTGCGCCTTCAGGGTCGCCGTTTTTGTAATAAGCGTAAGCAATGTCCAACTGGGTTTGAGCGGATTCGTCACCAAAGGGATAACGGGATTCAAGCGCTTCGTAGAGCTTAATGGCTTTGTCATAATTGCCGCTATCCAGCGCCGTTTTGGCTTGGTCGCGAAACTTTCCGGCATTCCAGTCCGCATATTCGTCTTCGGTTTCGGAATCGCTGGAGCCGAGGCTTTTAAGCGTCTCGCAGCCTTGAAGAGACAGGCCTAAACAACAGATAAATAAGAATTTAATTAAAATTAATCGCATAGTGCTAACGACACGCTGTAATATAAGGGGTTTTCTCGCTGGATTTAACTGCGATACTTGGGATGGCTTGAGTATCCTGCGAGTATAACTTAACAATGGGTTAATCAGAAGAACTTGTTATGACGAGATTATCGGCAGAAGTGCCATTTGAAATGGCTGGCATGCGATTAGATCAGGTGCTGGCGGAACTGTTTACAGATTATTCACGCAGTAAGCTGCAAACCTGGGTTAAGTCTGGGCGAGTACAGGTCAACGGCTTAACGCTTAAGCCCAAGGACAAGCTTGAGGGCGGCGAAACGATAGCGCTGGATGCGGAGGCGGAAATAGTCGTCATCGCCGAGCCGGAGCAGATCCCTTTGGAAATTATTTTTGAAGACGAAAGCCTGCTGATTGTGAATAAACCGGCTGGTTTGGTCGTGCATCCGGCGATCGGGAACTGGAACGGAACGCTACTGAATGCGTTGCTGAATCATGATCCGAACTTGGAAACCTTACCCAGAGCGGGCATCGTGCACCGGATCGATAAGGAAACCAGCGGATTGTTGATGATTGCAAAAACCTTGCAAGCCCATAACAGCCTGACTAGCCAGCTACAGGATCGGGACATTACCCGCGAATATTTGGCCATTACCCGAGGCCGCATGACTGCAGGCGGTACCGTCGATGAACCGATCGGCAGACATCCTACCGACCGTAAGCGCTATGCGGTCAGGGAGAACGGCAAGCACGCGGTGACCCATTACCGGGTCGGTCAGCGTTTTACTCGCCATACTCTGGTTCAGGTCAAACTGGAAACCGGTCGTACCCACCAGATTCGGGTGCATATGGCGCATATTCGTTTTCCGCTGCTGGGCGATCAGGTCTATGGCGGACGTTTTCAAATGCCGCCGGATTGCAGCGAACAGCTGGAAAAAGAATTGCGCAGTTTCAAACGTCAGGCTTTGCATGCGGCAAAATTAGGCTTGCAGCATCCGATTACCGATGAATATCTTGAGTGGGAGCAGCCTATGCCCGAAGACATGATCCGATTGCTAGCAGCACTGGCGGATAATGAGCGGGATTAAGCATTGTCTGACCCCGGACTGGCCTGCGCCGACTAACGTCCATGCCGCGACTACGTTGCGTACCGGCGGAGTCAGTTGCGGCGCTTACGCCAGTCTTAATCCGGCCCTGCATGTGGGCGATGACGCTGACTTGGTTAAGCAAAACCGGCAAATTATTAAAGAATCGTTGGGCTTGCCTAGCGAGCCGGTGTGGCTGGATCAAATCCACAGCAATCGTGCCGTTCCAGCAGTAACAACTGAACCCTTGCAGCAAGCCGATGCCAGTTATACGACTGAGTCCGGGGTGGTCTGTGCGGTGCTGACGGCGGACTGCTTGCCGCTGCTGGTTTGCACGGCTGACGGCAGCCAAGTGGCAGCGATTCATGCCGGTTGGCGGGGCTTGCTGGCTGGGGTGATCGGCAATACGGTAACTGCAATGCAAAATAATGATCTGTTGGTTTGGCTTGGGCCTGCAATCGGCTCTGACTGCTTTGAAGTGGGCGTAGAAGTGCGGGATGCTTTTCTGGAGAAATCGGTAGCATTCGTAACTGCTTTTAAACAGCACAGCAACGACAAGTGGTTGGCGGACATTTACCAGCTGGCCCGGATCGATCTGGCTATGCTGGGGCTGGATATAAAAGTTTACGGCGGCGGTTTTTGCACCGTCACCGAACAGGAACGGTTTTATTCCTATCGCCGGGATAAACAAACAGGGCGTATGGCTACGCTGATTTGGAGAGAATAAAGAGTGAGTTTACTGATATTAATTATCATCTTTACCGCAGTTGGCGGCGTGTTGAGCGTTATGGCGGCTGGGGTTTTCCTGTTGTTGCCGGATCATCGCAGGAACGCGGTGTTGCCGCACGGGATCAGTTTTGCGATTGGCGCATTATTGGCGGTCGCCTTTTGGGGGTTGATTCCGGAAGCCTTTGCACAAGTTAAGTCTGAGCAGTTTCAAGCCTTATCCGGGACAATTTTGGCGGGCGTACTCGGTTTTTTCGTGCTGGAAAAGCTGCTGATTTGGCGGCATTGTCATTCCGGCGATTGCGAAGCGCACGGCGATGAAGATGATCATGGGCATGACCACGGGCATAGCCACAGTCACGGCACGGCCAAGTCGGCTGGCGCATTGATTATTCTCGGCGACGGCATCCACAATTTTGTCGATGGGGTTTTAATTGCGGCAGCGTTTTTGACCGATGTGCAATTGGGTATAGTTACCAGCTTGGCCGTTGCCGCGCATGAAATTCCCCAGGAAGTGGGCGATTTTGCGATTTTGCTGCACAGCGGCTATTCCAAAAGAAAAGCGCTTTTCTACAATATGCTCGCCAGTTTAACGACGGTTTTGGGCGGCGTGTTAGCGTATTTCGGGCTGGAAGATTTGCATGCCAGCTTGCCGTATTTTCTTGCATTGGCGGCCTCAAGCTTTATTTATATCGCGGTAGCCGATTTGATTCCGTCATTGCATAAAAAGACCGACATGAAAACGTCGTTGCAGCAGATTGCGTTGATTGCGATGGGCGTGTTGTTGATCTGTTCGTTGCACGGCATTGCGCATAATATGGAGATTTAGCCGAAAAGTCTTGCAGGTTAATTCACCACGAAGACACGAAGAAAAAGCTAAGACAAAAACTTCGTGATTTTCGTGTCTTCGTGGTGAATAGTTATATCAGATCAATCAAGTGGTCACGTTAGGCTCAGTCCTGCCCGTGCGTTTTTTAACTTCGCAAAACTGTTCGGCAAGGCCGATCAATTCCGCCAAAGCCACTTGCGCATCCTGATCATGCTTGGACGCATCCGCTTCAAAGCGTTCCAGATAGATTCTTAAGGTTGCGCCGACGGTTCCGGTTCCCGATAAACGGAAAATAATGCGTGAACCGTTGTCAAAGCCGATGCGTATGCCCTGATTGCGGCTGACGCTGCCGTCTACCGAGTCCTCGTAACTGAATTCGTCGGCATATTTAACCGTATATTCGCCGAAAGTTTGTCCCGGCAATGCAGGTAGCTGGGATCTTAAGTGCTCAACAATGCCGTTGGCTATATCCATTTCTACAGCTTCATAGTCGTGCCTGCAATAAATATCCCGGCCGAATTTTTGCCAGTGCTCATGCACGATGTCGGCAACCGACTGGCGTCTTCTGGCGATTAAATTTAGCCAGAACAGCACGGCCCATAAACCGTCTTTTTCGCGGACATGATCGGAACCGGTGCCGAAGCTTTCTTCGCCGCACAGGGTGATTTTTCCTGCGTCCAGCAGATTGCCGAAAAATTTCCAGCCGGTCGGGGTTTCGTAGCAGGGGATGTCGTAATAGGCGGCAACGCGGTCAACGGCCTGGCTGGTGGGCATGGAGCGGGCCACGCCGCGCAAGCCTTGGGCATAAGCCGGAATTAAATGTGCGTTGGCCGCCATAATGGCCAGACTATCGCTGGGGGTTACGAAAATGTTGCTACCGGTAATCATGTTGCGGTCGCCGTCGCCGTCGGATGCTGCGCCGAAAACCGGAGCCGCGGGGCTGAACATGCGTTCGGCCAATTCCTGCGCATGCGCCAAATTGGGGTCGGGGTGATGGCCGCCGAAATCTTCCAGCGGTTCGGCGTTAATGACCGAATCCGGCGTAGCTCCCAGCATGTCCACCAGTATTCTTTTTGCATAAGGGCCGGTAATGGCGTGCATGGCGTCAAAAAGCAGGGTGATATAGCCGGAGCTAATACTTTGCTTGAGCAAGTTGAAGTCGAAAATAGACTGCATCAGTTCGGCGTAATCAGCCACCGGGTCAATGATGGTGATGGTAAGGCCGTCTATTTGCTGAGTGCCGATGCGATCCAAGTCTATATCGTCGATATGGGCTGTTTTATAACTGAATATGCACAGGCTGCACTGATAAAACGCGTTGGTGTCTGTTTCCGTGGCCGGGCCGCCATTGCCAGCATTGTATTTAATGCCGAAATCTTCGTCAGGGCCGCCCGGATTATGGCTGGCGGAAAGAATCAGTCCGCCGAACGCATTATTTTTTCTGATGATATGTGATGCTGCCGGGGTAGACAGCAGCCCACCTTGTCCTATAATAAGCCTACCGAAACCGTTGGCAGCTGCCATTTTGATGATAGTTTGTATGGCCGGTCTGTTAAAATATCGCCCATCTCCGCCCAGCACCAGCGTTTTTCCGGTGAAGTCATGTAATGAATCGAAAATTGATTGGACAAAATTTTCCAGGTAACCGGGCTGCTGAAATACTTTAACTTTTTTTCTGAGACCGGATGTTCCTGGATTTTGGTCGTTGTATGGATGCGTGGTGATGGTTTCTATTTGCATACTGGATCCTTAAATTCGACAATTAACCTGGTGGAATAAAGTACACCAAAATTCTTATCTAGTGTAGATCATTTAT
>DATBQC010000390.1:0-2077 GCA_036561065.1 Methylobacter sp.
CCTTTGTTGCAGCAGGCGCTGCAACTGACGGCGCAGCTTTTGCCACAACAGGTTCAGGATTTATTGCAGTAGGCATCGCAGCCTTTGCAGATGTCAAGGTCAACAGCACTTTATTACCAACCACCTTGGTTTCAAACGGTGTTGCCTCAACCAAGTTAACAACGACACGAACCATGCCTGCGGCCTCCACCACGTATACACTGCTCGCTGCCCCCTGATTTATCGGGTACATTTTTTTTGCCAATGCGCTTTTTACGCCCGGAAAATCCAAAGCGATACGTGCGGGATTATCTGTTTTAAATATTTTGGGTGCAATCGCAGCTCCCGTCATTTCCATTTCAATCTGTAGCTTATCTCCTGACTGAGACGCAAAGTCTATGCTTGATAGCGCCAGTTCATCGGCTCTGACAGATGCCATTTGGAATATAAATAAGAATAGACCTAAGACTATGTGCGCCGATAATGATAGCCACATTTTTTCTTGTCCCATGTGGGGATTCACCATAACGCCGCCGTGTTTATTATTCATTTTTTTATCCTCTTTCATCACTCTGTCAACGCCATTGAGGCTGGTTGTTCTCGCCATGTTCCCGGTTTATCAGGGACTATTTCCATCAATTCAATTTTATCGCTGACTATCCGTATAATTTTTCCATAATTTTTACCCATATAATTCCCAACCTTAACGCGATAAATTGTACCGTCACTCGCTTTTACTAACCCCCACAAACTCGACTTCATATTGACAGTACCCACCATTCTTAAGCCATCCAGAGGAAATGCTTCCAACTCTTCTTTACGCCGAGTGGTATCCGGCTTTATGCCGCTACCCGTTGAAATATCCACTCCCTCAGCCTGCCCAGGTTGTTCCAGCGGCCTAAATGGATCACGCAGACCTTCCGGTTTAAACATAAACGGCTCAATCACCTTGATTTCAGGCAATGGTTTAATCGGCTCTTTGGGCCTAGCCTTAACTTCTAAAATATAGCGGGTTAAATCTGAAAAATCATCGCTGCAACCTGTCAGTAAAGTCATAACAGCCAAACAAGTTACGACCACCAAGGATGGTGACCGAGACGGTTCCAGGCAGTCTTCGGCATTTCCTCCTTCCATGGATGTCAGAAGTGTCGTAATCGGTAAGGAACCGGTGCGACACAACAATCCCGTCCGCGTAACACTGGGCACCAGTAATTTATGGTATTCCATTACTTTTGCCCCCTTTTCTTTTTAGCCGCTGTAGTCACGGCTTTATCATCACCTTCGTTATAAGTTTTTACCATTGCACTCATCCTCATTTCCCCTTCCTTACCTTCGGGAATAATGTTTACGTCGTGCACAGTAACAATTCGAGGCAAAGAGGCTAATCCACTGACAAACAGTCCCAACTCCTCATATTTACCAACAACTTCAATACTGATCGGCAGCTCTGAATAAAAGTCTTTACGTATCGGCGCACCGGGTTTGAATAACCTGAACTCCAGGCCGCTGGCCAGTCCTGTCTGGGAAATATCAATCAACAAGCTTGCAACTTCCTCTTTTGTTGGCATTTGCCGAATCATATCCTCCAGCTGAGTTTCAATTTGCGCCAATTGATCCTCATAATCCTGAAGATTGATTGCTTTCTTCTGCTTGGTCTCAAATGACTGTTTCAATTCCAGCTCTTTCTTTTCAGAAGCGTCAAGCGCCGCCAACTGGTCAAGCGTGTCATAATAAACACCTGCGCCAAAAACCAAGGCACATATCACTGTAATCGTTGCAGCTTTGATAGGTAACGGCCAAGTCCCAGCCTCATTAGGATCCCAATTAATTTCTGACAGATTCATTATTTCCCCCCAGCCGCTACTTGCGCATTTTGATTACCCTGCTTGGCATGCATAGTAAAATCGCTTAACTGATCGGGGCCAACTTTGCTCGCTGACTTAATTACATCAAGCGCAGGGGCTTTCAGCCAGGAGGAGGCTTCAATAGCCCTCATAAACGCAGAAACGCGGGCATTGGATTGTGACTTACCCTCAAAAGTCAGATCAGCACCCACCTGAGTGAACTTCGAGAGAAAAACCCCGTCAGGTGTGACCTT
>DATBQC010000391.1:0-18212 GCA_036561065.1 Methylobacter sp.
GCCGTGACTGGCGGTGGTTCTTATACATATTTATCGTGCAATAATGCGGCTAATATTGCAGTCGACTCTGGCACTCTTGCTTCGAATTTTACAAAATCTGGCACTTTCACTGATGACTTTGTAGATCAGCCGCTTGAATGGATTCCCCCCTCTCCTTCTTTGATTAGTGCTATTAGCTTCGGAGCTAACTCTTAAATGCCATATAGTTTTCGTAGTAGCCGCCCTCTACATAAGACCCAAAAACCTTCTGGGTGGTTTCCTTTAAGTGTTTCTTCAAACGGGCGATATCTGGTTGATGTCCAAGGGCGCCCCTTCATCGGATTCGGTGAAGCAGCTTGGCAAATAGTTACTGACGCTGATTCTACAGACATTGAGACATATTTTGCTGATAGACGGTCTCGTGGATTCAATATGGCTATCGTCCAAATCACGAGCTCGGTCAAATATGTCTCGGGGAGTGCTGCGCCGGGGGCTAGGGCGATTGGCAACGCTTTCCCTTATTTGAAGAATACCTCTGGTGGTGTTTGGGATGGAGATCCAACTTTCACCCACTTTGATGCCGATTTTTCATCTCCCAATGATGCCTATTGGGACTGGTTTGATACTATTGTAAGAAGGGCTGAATATTACGGGTTTGTCCTCGTTGTTGATCCAATCTACTGGGGATTCAACTTGGGCGCCGCTGATGGTTGGTATCAGACCATCGGCAACTCGGTAAACACTCAGAGTGTTTGTCTTGCGCACGGACAATACCTCGGAGCGCGTTGGAAGAATCATACCAACCTCATTCTTTCCATGGGCACGGACACCTTCCCGACCCCGGGAAGTGAAACGTCAGCCCGTATTGCCAAATTGCAAGATGGATTGATTTCTGCAGGATGTCACTTCTTGACTCTAGCTCATTTGCAGAGGTCTAGCGGTTCGCTTGATCATGCAGACTTCGCCTCATATATGACGGTTCGGGGATGTTATACTGGAACAGACAATGCTTCCGCATTTGCTTGTAATTATGCTCGAATGCGGCAAGAGTTCGCGGCCTCGCCAACAATGCCCGTTATATGCGTCGAGTCGAATTATGAGGTCGACCGGACGCGCACACAGCTCCGGACGCTGGCTTGGCAGGGAATACTTTCTTCTATCGCTGGATATGCAGGATTTGGTAACGATTCTATAGCTGCATTCAATAGGACGACCGACACGATCAACACACCGGGCGTCCCGTTTCCCTGGCAGAACTCTCTTAGTTCCAACGGTTCGCTAGATCTTCAAACTTTATGGACATTCGTTACAGCACGCGGGGCTTCTTGGCCTCTTTTAGAACCCCGGGGTCTCGGATCCGCAGGGACCTTAGTTACGGCAGGTGGTGGCACGCTTCAAACGATGGCGAGTGCCCATCCGACGAACAATGCAACTGCACTCCATGATAATACTGACGGCCAGGATTATGTCACTGCCGCGCGTGCCACAGACGGCTCCCTCGTAGTCGCATATTTACCCCCCTCACATACCGGAAGCGTCACGATAGACATGACTACTCTCCGTGGGACGGTGACTGCTCGCTGGTTTGATCCAACTAATGGAACTTATTCTTCTATCGGTTCGTTCTCGAATACCGGCACTCAGGCGTTCACCACCACGGGTAATAATGCTGCGGGAGATGCTGATTGGGTACTTATACTGGAGGCATGATCGGCTAACCCTTTCATCTAGACTGTTCGACGATGTCTGATTATGAGACCCGTAGAGTCGCTGCTTTCGCAATACCCAGTATTGCCGCGAAAATTGCGAATATTCGCGTTTCCATTCTCCGGAAGAAATACCGGAAAGAGAAAGGCCGTTCTGAATGGGCCCTTATGGATAGTAAAGGTAAGAAGGTTCTTCGTTGGTTTGGAGAACGAAAACCAAGTGATGAACGCGTTCAAAAGGAAGAAAAACGTATCCAATATTTCAAACATCAAGGGTCAAAGTCCGATTCAACTTTATGGGATAGATTCCCAGTTTATCTCGCTACTACCGCTGCCAATAATTATATTAAATTGCTTAGACATGGGACCATACCTGATAAGAACATTTTTTCTGTTGCGTTTAAACAAAATGTTAAATTCGGCTCATATTCTATTCGGAATGATCCGTATGTTGGTACTAATGATTTTGATGAAACACAGCTTTACAGTGTTATACAAAACCTTGTTGGTAAACTGGCCGCAGGTGATAAAGTTGCTGGTGACGTAGCTTCATCTATTCTTCACACTCTCGGCATATTATGGATATGAAGTAAGGTCATAAATGGCGGTCTTTACTCGTGGTCAGGAACTCGGTCGTGGGGATCTTGATATATTTTTAAAGACCAGGACTGGTAATCCGAAAGATGCCGCTGATATTACATATGATATATACGACTTCACTACTGGTGTAGAAGTCCTCCTACCACCTGCCAGTCGGATTCCACTCCATGCATCAATTGGCGAATATTTCGCCAATTTCATAGTGCCTCGGGACGCTAATCTTGGCCAATATAGAATTCGATGGAAATTCCGGCAGTCTATTGGATCTACGCTGAACGAAGTGGTTCAAGGATTTGACATTGTTGATAGCAAGACGCAAATAGTCACTTGTGCTGGTGCTACTCCTATAGAGATCGACTTAATCCGAGGCCTCCGCATATTACTACGTGATAACAATCCTGATCGCAATTATCACTTTGTGCCCCCTGCTGGGGAAGAATCAATCAATCAGTTTACTCGAGTATTTGGATTTCTTTGGGAAGATTATGAACTTCTAGAATATCTTCGTGTTTCTAATGATTCCATCAACTCAAGGCCTCCTCAGACATTTTATATAACTCTAGATCAGCTAATTACACAACATCGTAATTGGCGAACTTTGCTTCTTCGTGGTGCCATGGTCCACGCTATTACAGCAATGGCTCTAAACTGGATAGAAGAAGAATTCGATTACAGTATTGGCGGTGTTTCTTTATCTATTGAAAAAAGTGCAAAATATCAATCCATGGCTGAAAGTATTGAGGCAGATTGGACTCAACAAGCTGATTCAGCGAAGGAGACGGTAAAAATATTCCGCGGATTGCAACAATCCCGGTTTGGAGTTGGTATTAGGTCTTCATTTGGTCCTTCTGTCGGCCGAGGAGCTCTAACGCCACGAAGATTTTTAGGTATATAATTTATTATGCGAAAGATACCGTCTGTGTATAATGTTATGTGGAATTGAAAACATGCCGGCTTTGCCCTGATGTAGGTCCTCAACCAATATCGAATTTCTCAAAGAATAAAAATAATAAAGACGGCCTCGATAATCGATGCAATAAATGCCGTTCTCTCACATATAAGAAGAGCGCTGATTCATTGAAAGCTCGGGCTAGGAGCAATTATCAGCAAAATGCTGAATCGAGACGTTCTGTCGCGAGTGCTAGGTATAAGCTAAAGCGTGAACAAATAATAGAAAAACGTCGTAAAGCCTGGGCTAATAATGCCAATATCAAAAACAATAGGAATGCTTATTGGAAGTCTCGGAAGTTACTTTGTTATTCCACTCTTGGTAATGCTTGTCGCCTGTGCCAAGAATCTGATATAGATGTCTTGGTCATAGATCATGTCAATGACGATGGTTCGATTGAGCGAGCTTCTGGTACTTCCCGATTGGAATTGTGGAATAAGATCATCCACAGAGATGGAGCCGATAGGTATCAACTCCTTTGCTTCAATTGCAATTTAAAAAAAGAAATACTTAGGCCTTATTCATCTCCTCTTGGTGAGTATAAATTTTGCCCGACGTGTTTAAAGGACACTGATCTATCATTATTTAAACGTGATGCAAAGTATAAGGATGGTTTTTATTATGAATGTCGAGTTTGCATTAGAAGACGTGATGAGGCTGTCAAGAATCTTGCCTTCCTTAGGCTTGGATCTTCATCATGTCCATGCGGAATTTCTGATCCAGATTGTTTAACCATTGATCATATCAATGGCGACGGTTATTTAAATAGAAGAAATGATGGGGCCGGTATATCTATTTATCGGAAGCTCGTGGATGGGAGGATAGACAGAACCAGGTTTCAGGTATTGTGTATGAATTGCAACATTAAGAAGCATTTGTGCCCTTCTCTTGCTTCTCATTCCGATAATTTTATATCTCCCATTGAATATAGAGAATCATCGACTATTGCTAATGATGATTGCATCAGTTTCAAGATCGAAGATGTTATATTGGAAAAGTTCGATAAACAGGATCCTTCAGTCATTTCTTTTCTTGATCGACACCATTATGCAGGATTTGGCAGATATGGGACTGCCATTTATTGTGGTTTCTTGCATTCAGAAATGATTGCTATTTTTAAAATATGTCCACCGGTTCGAAATGAAGTTGCTACTTCTATAGGTATGAGTCCGAGAAGTATATTGGAGCTTGATAGAGTTTGTCTGCGTCCAGATTGTCACAAGAAGAACTTATTGTCTAATCTGCTTTCTCGACTTGTTCGATTAATACGAGCAGATTTCCCCGAAATAAAAGCTATTGTTTCTTTTGCGGATCCGAATGCTGGTCATGATGGAACTATATATAAAGCTGCCAATTGGTCATTTATCGGAGTTTCCTCCAGAAGTTATGAATACATTTCAAAGAATGGAGAAAGAATCCACAAGAAGACAGTATATAACGCCGCTAAATCAAGAGGAATGAAGGAAAGGGAATACGCAGAACTAAATATGTATGCTCGTAAATATTCAGTTCCGAAATTAAAGTTCATGATTAAATTATGACTGTCACATTTCTAGCGTAAAATGGATCAATGCCCAAACCGAAGCACGTTCATTATCGTCCGAAAGGCGATAAATTCCAAATATGTGGTGTGATTCCTGGCCGCCAAGTAACGACTGTTCCTGGTGAGACCACTTGCGCATCTTGCATTTATAAAATGCAAAAGCGTGGTATTAAGGGTACTCCGGAAATATTAGTCAGTAAACCGGGACGTCCGCAGAGGACAAAAGTTAAGAATATCACTCAAGACATTGCAGAGTAATTCCCGGAAATCATTTAAAAGCAACTGTAATATATTCTATGATAGACACGACAGCACTGACTCAGGCGCAGCGAATTGCACTCAATGGATTCTGTTTATCAGCGCTTGGCATGCCTCTGCGCCCC
Organism: Methylobacter sp.; assembly: GCA_036561065.1. Lineage (GTDB taxonomy): Bacteria > Pseudomonadota > Gammaproteobacteria > Methylococcales > Methylomonadaceae > Methylobacter_A. The sequence goes on from DATBQC010000391.1 coordinate 5,161, forward strand.
CTTGAGGAAAGCGGAGCTACTGTACAGGAACCATTTCAGAGACTCATGCGATCTGCCATAACATTCTCGGATTCTCTGAAGGCGGATGCCAATCCTGAATTGTGAGTTTTTCACAGGCCGTTAATCAGCGACCAAGGCGTGGATTTCCATTCTATAGCTACCCGTGTCGCGGCCGAAGCCGCGAAACGGCGAAGTCGTCCTTCAAAGAAAGTCCCAGCTCGAGTTCGGCCGTCACGCCCTGCGAAGAAACCGATGGAACATACAATGCTTCAGCAGCCGACAGAATATTCGTGTCGGGCTGATGTTTCTATTTCCGTAGAATTTGAAGGGAGGACTTCAAAGACGGCCTTATTGAAGAAGCTCAAAGATGAGCTCAGCGCTTCAATTAGGGCTGCTGTATCTATTACGGCTAAAGATATGAATCTACAGCCTTCGGCCGTCAAGGTCCAACCAATTAAATTTGACTGTGCAGTCCTTGATCAAGGTATGCTGGAAGATGATGAGCTCTAGTATCGTCTATCTATGAAACAAATCCAGGTCCGTATGGACCCCGAAATTCTTGCGAGTATGAAGGCGACGGAAGGATCCATTCAGGAATGGTCCGTCAGACACACACACTTCCAAATCCAAGCGGATGGTGCGAAGTCTACAGTCCAGACTCTTTATGCTCGCCGGCAGGGAATGGTCCAGAAGTTTTTGAAAGATTCTGGACTCGATCCTAATCGAGTGAAGTCTGTGGATGTTGGAGAAGAAGGGCTTGTCACGGTCTTGGTAACCCCGGACGATTCTCCTGCAGATGGTGCTAATCAAGAGGCTTCCACGCCAGCCTCTTGATTAGATTGGGAAGGTTGAATGCCTTCCCCTTCGGACCGAGAACCGACGATCTTAGAACAGCAGCATCCGGCATTCCCTTTGCCGCCGCTGAATGTCGGATGTGTAAGCTTCGATCCAGAAGTTGTTGATGTTCTATGGACACCTCCTGCGGAACTCAGTGCTAATACTAATTTTAATGTACTTGGTGTGAACATATATCGGAGCTTTGATTCCGAATTTGGCCCATTCTTTCGCCTTAATACTATCCCTCTCGGTTCTCTTCAATATAGAGATACAACAAAAATCGTCCTTGCCATTCAGGAAGATGTTTCATCGGCTTTCACAACACGTGGAGCTCCAACTGATGTCGCTTTACAATATGCTTTTAGGACTAGATATAAACCAATAGTTATCCACCCGTCTCCTGGTGCAGCGAATAGGACTAATCTTAATGTGCAAGTGACAGTGAATGGGATACCGGCATATGTGGAGGAAATTCATTCAGAACAAGGAATAGTGATTCTTCGTCATCTACCAACATTTGATAGTATTACAAAGGAACTTACTCCGCCCGTTCTACCAACATCTCCAACCGATGTTGTACTTGCAACATATAGATATATTAAAGACGAGGTTAGGACCAAGCTCTCTCAGAAAATTTTCTACCGGATTACTACTGTTGCTTATGATGCGGCGCGCAATGAATTAATTGAAACCCCACTCGATCGGGCTGTCACGACCAATAATATGGAAGTGGAAAAAATTGATTATATCTGGGCTGAAGCTGTCCGTCGTAATAAATGGATTTTATTCCAAGGTGGGGAAAGGGTGAAATTATTTATACGCAAGATCGTAGGCCCACAATGTGGATGTAATTCAGTATATCATCGTCAACCGGATTCTCAGTGCCTTGTTTGCTTTAATACGGGAGTGATTGGCGGTTATGACGGACCGTACAACATGATAATAGCCCCGGACGATGCAGAGAAGAAGCATTCTCAAACTAATCGTGGCCGGACAGTCGAACATTCATATGAGACTTGGACGGGACCACGTCCTCTTTTGTCACAACGCGATTTCATCGTGAAGCTCAACGGTGATCGTTATGGTATAGGCCCGGTTCGCATGCCATCGAATCGTGGCATGCAATTGCAGCAAATGTTCTCTATTTCGTCTTTTGACGAGGCCGATATTAGATTCAAAGTGTTGATCCCAAATCTCAGTTTCATGGATGCTCCGAGAGAACATCCTCCAGGCAGACGTGATGTTCTTATTACGGATCGACAGGGTATTGCTGATGAGCGCGAATTGCGTGGAAATAGCATAACCTGGTCGAACAACGTGTATTGATCCAATAGTATGGTCAATAAAGATGGCATCTTCTACTTATTTACATGTGACACATCAATTTAACTTAAACCAAGTATGTCGTCCTTTGGTGGATGCATTCGGATGGCACATTTTTCAAGTTGGTTCTTCTTTAGTGAGGCGCGACTGGCATGATATAGATATTCGATGCATTTTAGATGATGATGAATTTGAAAGAATGTTTCCTGGAGAATCTATAGATCCTGCTACCGGTCGTCGGCCTCGGCTTGATTTATTGAATACCGTAATGTCGGAATGGCTCCAGTCAAGAACAGGTCTTCCGATTGATTTCCAGTTCCAATGGCAAACGGAAGCTAACGAGAAATATAAAGGCCCCCGTAGTGCTCTTGGTGTTATACTGCCGAAAACTCGTGGTTAATAATCAAAATCTTAATGCCGGTTGACATCACAACAAGTCTCACAGCTGCTCTACAGAGAGCTACTGACGGGATAATTGATGATATAGCTAAAAAAGGATTGGTCGCGCTTCGAAAGACAGTTGAAGACGCTGGATTTTCACATTCACAGTATCTACGCAATTATGAAATATTTGCTCATATCATTGGAGGCTTGATACTATTTGAAATAGTACTTGATGTAGAGGCCGTTGTTGCGGATGACGCTGTTACTCAGTCTGCAATGAATGATGTTTCTGATGCAGCAGCTGATTTAGCGGCTGAATCCGATAAGACCTTCACAATCAGTCGGGCATCTCTTCAAATTCGGCGCATGAAAGATGTGCGCCGACCCGTTCGAAACGCTCGAAAACCCGCCCGAGATGCAAGGAAAGATGCCCAAGATCGTCTTGTTGAGCATGAGCTGGCAAGGCTAGCCCCAAGGTCTGCCAGAGTTACTCGATCGGGTAAATTAGCCGTGGCGTTAAAGCGCGCTATCAGAGAGACTAAGACGACTGTTGAATTCCCTCAAGATAAATTCCAAGGAATCCTTGATGATTTCATGGGTCGACTTAAAAAAGTTGTATTTGATACGTTTGTTCCAGAATTAAATGAGATTATTGATGACTATGCGATCACTTGAATTTGTGGAAATCATATGTACAGCTCCTCATTCCGTATATATTGATGATATTGGAATTCATCTATCAGGCCGTGGCTCGCGTGTTACTATTAGATTAGATGTGCTTGCTACTTCGAAAGATTATCGCAAATGTGAATCGATGAAGTGGGTGATTTCAAAACCACTTATGGTGGAGACTAAGATGCCTCTATGGCCATTCGTCAAAGTAAATCCGCCGATTTCTCCTGATCCATTAGCTCAACCTGATCCTAATATTGCAGATATTCGTAATTCTATTAAGCGAATTGAAGAAATAGTTGAAGCTTTATCACAGCGCCCATCCCCGGCTGCTCCGGAGATTGTAGCCGCTCATGTTAGGAACATTCAACAATTAACCTCCATTCCAGTCGGCTTACCTGGAGGCCCGCATTTACCTGGCCCCGGAGCTGCCAAGGATCCGCTTTTTATTCCTTCAAGAATAGCCCCTGAAGATGTAGAAACTAATATAAAAGTTCGTGAGGAACAAATTGATAAACAAAACATGGATGAGAGTGTCGAGGCCCTGAAGAAGCTTAAGCGTAAGGGTGAATCTAATCAGTAAAGTGACTGGAAACGGAGATCGAGACTATGGCGAAATCAGATAAAGGTCAAGAAATTTCTGGAGTCGGGATCGATATCGGTACTATGAATATCGTATCAGCTCGTAAGAGTGGCGGGAAAATAGAGACTGCCCGCGTTCGAGACGCCTTTTTGGACTTGCCTCCGGAAAATAAGCGTATGCTCAAGCTTTCTCAAGCAAGCTTCGTTGAAATGGACGGCCGCTTATTAGTCATTGGCGATGAAGCCCTTGAGATGGCGAACCTATTCAATAAAGAAGCTCGTCGCCCACTCTCTGGCGGCATCCTTAATGCTGGCGAGATTGATGCTCAGCAAGTAATGAGCTTGATGATGAAGCAAGTTCTTGGAGAGCCGAAGGTGAAGGGTGAGAAATGTTCTTTTTCGGTTCCGGCGCCAGCTCTCGATGTGATCGGATCTGACGTCACTTATCATCGAGAAATTCTAAAGAAAATTCTTACTGAGCTCGGCTATAATGCAGAGCCTGTGAATGAAGCTCATGCAGTTATTTTTTCTGAATGTGTGAAAGAAAATTTTTCTGGTATCGGCATCTCCTATGGGTCGGGGATGACGAACGTTTGCCTTTCATATAATGCAATGTCTTCAATGGAATTCAGTATAGGCAAAGGTGGAGATTGGGTGGATGAAGGAGCAGGCCGTGCCGTTAGCGTAACGCGGGCAAAAATTTGCGCGCTGAAGGAAAGCGGTGTTGACCTCACGAAGCCACAAACTCGAGAGCAAGAAGCGATAGCACTTTTCATCTCAAGTCTTATCGATTATTCAATCAATGGTATTATCGAACAATTCGCAAGATCAAAGGATAAAATATTAATCCCTAAGCCTATTCCTGTTATTGTTTCTGGTGGGACTTCCAAAGCTGGTAGCTTCTTGGAGAAATTCAAAGAGCGGTTCGAATTACATCGAACCAAATTTCCTATTGAAGTTTCAGAAATCAGAGCTGCATCTGATCCGATGACAGCTGTCGCTGCTGGTCTATTGATGTGGAGCTCTATGGACTAATCTTCGCCTTCTACTGTGGAAAGGCTAACATGGCTAGGAGCATTTTCCACGATATCAACGCCCTCCCCTGGAAAGGTCCTCACACTGTTAAGGTCCTTAAGACCGAAGCAGATGTGCTGGCTCATTCCTACGGTGTCATCGCCTCTGAACCGGCAGAGTCGGCAGAGTCGGCTCCCGAATCCGCTGCATCGGCCCATGAGTCTAAACCGGTTGATGAATCGGTTATTACGCAAGCAGATCAGGTTTCGGACTCAGCTGAATCTAACGCGGCTGAATCGGATGATGACGGGACCGATTTAGATGAACCAGATGAGGAAGAAGTCGCTTCGGGTGTGGATGGTGAAGCTTCTACGGGTGATAGCACCACACCAAAACGTCGTCGCCGTCGGAGCTGACGGGCTTTTCATGCCCTGCACCGTCATGTTGGCGGTGATATGAAGAATTTTTTATCTAATGCGACCAAGAAGCGCCTGATTATCGAGATCAGGCGCATTCTTTATGACCATCCGAGATATAGGGAACATTCAAATAATGTTCAGAATAAATATTCATTTGAGGAACGGCCGCAACGTGGTGTGATTGTGAATGGTACCGCGGCAGATCGAGTTAGGTTATCTGCCGATAACTATATGGGGCGTTTAAGTTCTTTCGTAATGCATGCCCCCGTACAAAATTTCCCTGGAACCACTCTTGAATGGGTTACAGAAGATAAGACATATCTCGAGCAATTCTCGAAAAGGCGCGATATATTTCCAAGTCCACCAGGTGTTTATCTTATTAAAGTGATTCGTCTTCCTGATGAAGCAAGACAAGTACCTGGTTTATTTCATATAGACCCATTCTTAACGGAAACTGACGAAGCTCTCATTATATTTACTGATATCGATGGTCAGCAAGGCCAGCTCAGCCGCCCTAATATCGTCCCTGGTTCTGTTAGATTATGGCTTGACGGTCGAAGACCACTTTTAAATGGTGTTGACTACTCCATATCTGATAGTGGATTAGTCACTTTTCTAAAGCCGGCACCGGTTGGATTCACAGTATTTGCCGATTATCGTTATGAAATTGAGCGCCAAGGCCCGTTTAGGTTTATGCGGGAGCAAGCGGATTATGAATCAATTCCTGGAGCCATTTTGGCATTCGGCGATCGATGCCAAGAAGGAGATGAATTAGCCATTATTATTGGCCAGTCCAGAATGGAGACGGCTGAAGTTTATGGTGGAAAATTTGAAGTGAATTTTGAGCTCGTCGTTTTTTCTCGCGATGCCGAAGATCGCGAGAAAATGAGTGATTTCATCATCGCGAGCATGTTAGAGCGCCAGAATCAGCTTGGATTTGATGGTCTTGAATTATTGGATATTTCACCCGGTGGTGAGAGTGAAGAGATATATAACGCTGAGACCGATGATTATTTTTATGACAACGCTATTTCTGTTAGCTTCCGTGTTGATTGGGAAGCATACCATCCTCTGCCAGTCGATATATTCAGAACGGAAAATACTTCTAAGGCGGCAGAAAATCAGTCTGGATATCTCGATGGGACTTATAAGACGGATCTTATCCGAGTAGTTACTCCTTCAGAAATCCAGGGTATGTCGGTTGTTATTGGTAAGAATATTACATATGAGCGTATCCGATGATCGTTCTATGACCGTCGCGCATATCATTCTAGACGATCCTATTAAATTATGATTTCTATTCGATGATGGTATCGTTATAAGCCTACTCTTAGAGGAGTTATTACATTCCTACTTTCGAATATCTTTGTAATAATTGTAGCGCTCTATTTGAAGAACTCCATACCAATAGAGCCGCTGCGGATAAACACTCAAAATCTTTCCCTTGCCCGACTTGTGGAAAGCGTGCTGGACGTATCCCATCAGCTACCAATTTCCAATTTAAAGGAGTGTCCGAAGGCGATCCCACGAAGAAAGGGAACTCCGGTTTCCACGATCTTGATTATCCATCACTTGATAAAGCTATCGGGAGATCTGCGAATAGAAAATGGAAGGAATATGGCGTTCGAAAGGCTGTTCGAGATAAAGTCCGTCGCGAATCGGGAACCAACTCTATATCGATAGGTTCTGATGGAAAACCCATTCCAACAAATTCAAAAACTTTGAAATTGAGAGCTCGGGCTATGTCGTTATTGAGTCGAGCTAAACGCCAAAGTTAACGAATATATCTATTTTTTCCAAATTTAGGATTTGGAAAAATCCTTTTAATACTCCAGTCTTTTTCTCTATTCTTATCGCTCTTAATGGTTTGCGCAAACCTGATTTATGGAGTCAGGAGCTGGGTTGTTTGCTCTAAATTCTTCATTGCTTATAAACATGCATCAATTAAACAAATACGCACACCAAAATTCAGAGAATGGCACATTTGTAGAAACATAGACCTAAATAAACCTCTGATTGAAACAGTGGAATCAAGATGCCCATTGGACCGTTCACCACTTACGCGCCTCCCGGAGTTTACACCAGGACTATTACGGAGCCGGTCGTTAGCCAGCTTCTCGGTGGTCTTCGGGTTCCTGTCCTTATTGGCGTTGGACAGGAAACGCTATCTCAGACTGACTTTGAGATGGTACGAGGTTCTTCCAGCTCCGCTGACACGCCGATTTTCGGCGAAGATCCGACGGCCCGATGGGTTATTGGTGGCACTCCGCAACATCCGGTTCTCGGTGATCAGGATGGTACGAGGACTCAATTCAAAGTCCGAAATTTTCCGATTGTTGATGGTGAAGGCGCGGGCCGCACCACATTCGAGGTAACTCGAGTTTCGGTGTTCGTTGATGGCGAACAGACCGTTGTTTCTTCAGTTGACGGTACGAATGGATTGATCACCATTCTTGTGCCGCCTGATCCGACATCCGTTGTTACGGCAAATTATTATTTCCATCGCAAAGATACAAGAGCCGCAGACGATGTCTCTGATCAAGTAACTGAAGGATCTGCGATTCTCATTGCTCCGAAGGCGGAGCTCTATACGATTACGCTCGGCACGAGCGATACGCTAGAAGTATTTGTCAACGACGCGACTGCAAGCGTGGGCATTAAGCTTACTCCTGGCACTCGCTCTTCGACAGACGTTGCGAATGATATCAACGTAGCCGCGATTCCTGGTTTGCTCGCTTCAGTACATATTGATAATCAGGGCCTTCAGCACGTCCAACTTGTTGCCCAAGGGAATGTTCGAATCGGTTCTGGTAACGCAAATGCTGTGTTTGGATATAATCCCGGTGATTATACCAATCGTACCAAAGCTTTCCGCGTATTTAACGGCCCGATTGTGGATGGATCTGATGGTGGTATCACCACCACTGATACTTCCAAGGTTGTTGTTCTGGTCAACGGTATTCAAATTATTCCGGCGTCTGTCGATGGCGCCAATAGCCTTGTGACGCTTCAATCTGCTCCAGCAGATGGTTCTATTGTTACAATTCAATATTGGTTCAATACTTTCCAGGATACGTTCGATTATCTACCAAACAGTAATATAGTTACGGTAGGAAATGTTGGTATTTCTCCTGGTCGCCGGGATTTCATCAACGGTCAAGATTTCGTCATCATCAACGATGGTGATCAATCGAAGATTGTATGGGGTACTGCTTTCCAAGTTGTAGCGGGGACTACGACTGGTTCGATGGAGTTCGATTCTACACAAGTATCTGGAACTCTTGTTGATGATCGCGTCTTCGGCGCTCCATGCACTCGTTACACAGATCCTGTGACGAATTCTGTTTCCACAACGGTATTTATACTCCCTCTTAAGCCGACGACTGGTAACGGCCGCGACACTCCCCTCGGTTCAAGCCTGTTTAATTCTATCGCGAACGGCAGGATTGATCTACCGACTAATCGTCCTGATCTTATCACTGTCTACGTTGGTAAGACGTTCCGTGATGCCTTCTCCAGGCCTCCTGTTGTTATCACTCAAGTAGATTCTTCCACTAATAAGATCACTTTGCGTGATCCTGTGGAAGCTGAGAATCAAGTCTTTGCTACATTCTGGTTTAACCGAATCGCTGATGACACTTACACACTGAAAGTCGTCACCCCCGGACCTTCCAGTATCGGCAAGTTCACGGTTACTTCTCAACTTCAGGATAATATTAATCTATATCAAACGAAGTTTGGGTCGAAGACTGCCCTCGCCCAAACCGTGCAGTGGCCTTCTGGTGTAGAGACTTCTCCTGATTCTCTACACTTTGGAGGGACCCCTGTTGCTGAAACGGTCACGGTCACGTTTGATACTTCTCTGCTCCCGGCGACTCATGCATCTTTTTCTGCTCCTGGGAATGAGCCGTACGATCTTTACACATACACCCGGATTTTTGGTGGGGTGGTTGTAGATGGGAATCCATCCGTCTCGGTTGACCTCTCTCTTGGTTTCGTTGCAGAGCTAGTTTCGCAGCCTATTTCCAATCCGGCTTCCCTTTCATTCCTCTCTTCGGCCAGATTGGTAGTTCAAGTTGATGGTATCAACATCGCTCCTATCGATGTTTCTGCTGCTACTACTATTGCAGCAGTTGTAACTGCCATCAACTCAGCAATTGACGCTGATGCGCAGGTACACGCGGATGGCTCTGGGACTTTTGCGTCGACGTCCCCAAATAACCTCGCATCGTCCGTTTCATATGGAGCTCAGGCTCTTCTGAAAATCAAGGGAAGGAATACTCCTACCCAGACAAACGGCCTTCTTTCTAATGTGAAGGTCCTTGTGCCAACAGCTGTTGGTCAGACTGATGCCGCGCCTTCGCTGCAGTTTTCTCCAAATCAAGAAAGCTCAGGCAGCTGGGATGCTCTAAATCAGCCGGCTCGGATTGTGCCGACGAAGATCGGTCCATACTCTGTCACGGCTGCAGTAAATGATTCATTCCTTTTCAACGTGGATGGATCAGATTATAATGCCACATTGCCATCAGGCACTGCAGTGCCTGTTTCTGACATTGTTAACTATATAAATGCGGCATATGCCGCATTCGGACCTGCTGCCGATCAGGCAACGGCTCTGGCTGCTGCCATTTCTTTGGCGAATCAGATCCGGACAGAATATAGCAATCATATTGCGAACTCTCCCGGTGCTTATCACACACTGGCGGATGCTGTAAATACCATTACGGCTGCAGCAGCGACCGACCTTCCCTCGTTGATCACTTTGGTCAATGATGAGAAGGTCAAGTTCAATGCTCATATCTCGAATACGGGTGGTGTGTTCCACACCATAGCTGATTCCGTTAATACTGTGACGACTCCAAACGCCACAGATCTCCAATCAGCTATCAAACTGGCCTATGAGATCAAACAATCGTTTAATGCTCATAGGACGCAGGCTGGTGTCCACTCTTCGAACGACACCAACAACATCGTCACCCTTTCTAACACAGAGCTGGTTGCAGTTACTGGTCAGGGTATTAATGCGGGTAAATTCTATCTCGAATCGAGGACTAACACCGTTTCGTCGATCATCACGATCTCCCAACTCGGCACTGCAAACACAGTTCTCGGTTTCGTTCCTGGCGCCACAGCAACTCGCATTCAACCGACTGCTGCTGCTCTTGCCGCAGCACTTAACTCGAATTCATCTTTCAACGCTCTGGCTGTTGCTTACAGGATGGCAGTCCAGGGCCTTGGTGGATTCTTGCGGATAGACTCGCTGAGTGCTGGCACTGGATCAACCCTTTCCTTCATATCGGTGTCTAATACCGCGTTCATTCCAGATACCGGTATTGGGATCATCCCTGGTACATCTGGTGATGTTGGTGAGGCCGCTGCTGCCGGTTATCGAGTTACGTCGTCGAATCCAGCTGGCTCCTCTGGAACAGGTACCCCGGGTCAGACTTACACCGATGCCAAGACGGGCCTTCGTTTTACGGTCCTTCCGGCTTCTTCTGGCGATTATGCCAACGGCGGTTCTTTCACTCTCATCGTTTCTTCGACATGGACGGCCGATGCATCGATCCCGTCGAAGGGAATCCCCGGGCTCGAGCTTTTCGTGTTTAACACCATAGGGATGGCGGTTGACACGACGGCTCTCCTTACCACCTACAGCAGGACAGGTAATGAACCCGCAATTGGTGATACCTACTTCGTGTCTTACCAATATGCAAAGACGGATTTGACGACGGCTCTTTTCCGAGATCTTCGTCAAATCCAGCAGAATTTCGGTCCGCCAACGCCGGATTTCCCGCTTTCCATGGCGGCCAGGCTCGCGCTTCTCAACGGCGCGGTGCTTGTTGGTCTCAAGCAGGTGCTCAAAGCAGCGAATTCTTCGCAAGCACCGATTTCGTCTTACGTCGATGCAATTAATGAGCAGCGTCGTCCGATAGAAGGATCTGTTAAGCCGGATGTCATCATTCCGCTCGGTACAGATCCTCAGATCTTCGCCGCTCTCAATGCGCATTGTGTGTTCATGTCATCACCTCGCATGGAAGGTGAGCGCATTGGCGTAGTTGGCGTGGCTGCCGGAACGCAACCAACTGGTGTTCGGGCCATCGCTCAGGGCCTGGTCTCTGAATTGATGGTTGTCACATATCCAGACATCTATGTGGTGACTATCACAGATGATAATGGCAATCAGACGGACCAGCTCGTGGACGGGACGTTCATGGCAGCGGCGCTCGCTGCAACGTCTTGTAACCCGTCCATTGACGTTGCAACTCCTTGGACACGTCGGAGCGTCATTGGCTTCAAGCGCCTTGGAAGGGTGCTCGATCCGACGGAGGCGAATCAAGTCGCGGTTGGTGGTGTCTCCATCATTGAGCAAGTCGATGCTGGAATGCGTGTGCGCCACGGTCTCACGACGAACCTCGCGTCGGTCATCACCAGGACACCTTCGGTCACTCTGACCATCCAGTTCGTTCAGCAGTCTATTCGTCGTGTTCTCGACCCTTATATCGGCCAGAAGTTTACTGGTTCGCTTTTGAAGGGCGCTGAGAACTCGATGACTGGTCTCTTCTCAACGCTCATTGACCAGCAAATCGTGACTAAGATTGCAGGAATTTCGGCTGAAGTGGACGTGGATGATCCGACAATCATGCGGACCAACGCGATATACGTACCAGTCTTTCCGCTGGAATATGTTGTGAGCACGTTGCAAGTCAGGATACGCATATAGTGAACATTTTTACAGTATAGAGCGGATTAAACCCCGCTCTATACTGTAAACTACAGGATGCTTCTCCCGCTTTCTGAAGCTACTTTATCTAAATTTGGATATCATCCTGACTCAGTAACTCATGGATCTCGGAAAGTTGTTGTCTTCCGCTGCAACTTTTGCTTACAAGATTTTGACTCTACGAAGAAATCTGTAGCAAGATCCTCTTTTCCAACATGTGGAAAATGTACTGGAGTTTCTGCAGCCTATCATGCAGAGCCATCCATTATCTCTCCTAATGAATTCTATTTAATCTGGTATAAAGCCCCTGATTTAAAAAATATCGATATTGAAGCCACCAGAATTGAATGCGGAGTAGACCCTACGTTGCTTCGGGCGAGCTCTATAAAACTCGTTATAGCAAAATGTTCATTTTGTTTATCATTGTTTAAAACTAAGTTCGCTATTCTGAATAAAGGCAGATCATGGGTTGCTTGTAAGAAATGTGATGCAATAGCTTCATGGTTCTCTCGAGAAAAAGAACCAATGGACCCTCATAAATACTATTTGTCTCGTCAGAAAGTTATTGACTCATCAAACTTAGATATTCAAGCAACAGTATCAGCGTTCGGCTATGACCCAACTCAAATTAATTCGTATTCAACAAAGAAAATTATAGCGAAATGTGCTTATTGTTATGCTAATATCACTCTGAAGATGGCTAAATATTCAGGTTCTCTTGGTAAGCCAGCTTGTAAAAAATGTATCAAGTCAAAAACGATCGAGACGCTTCAAAAAAGATATGGTGTTTCTTGTACTCTTCTCATTCCAGCCGTTCTTGACAAACTGAAAGATCCTCTAACAGAAAGGATTGTTGAATCAATTCTCCGAGATAGATACAAAGTTAGATATATTCGTAATTACCCTATAGGACCCTATGCTTTTGACTTTTGGGTTCCTGACGCCAATCTATTAATTGAATGCCATGGTGATTATTTTCATGGTTTCAAAGAACATGGATACTCAGGGACTCCTAAAGATCGGACTAAGTCTTCATATATAGAAAATAATACATCGTATCGATTAGTCTGGATATATGAACACGAAATCCATGCTGGTCG
>DATBQC010000392.1:0-2937 GCA_036561065.1 Methylobacter sp.
CGCAGAGTGCGCCGATTTTATTGGTAAACGACAAGGCATTTTCAAAGTTCTCGAACTTGAAGGTTTTTTGTAAGCGCTTGATGCCGTCTATCTCAATAAGCTCCCAACCTTGCAACTGGGGCATGTACTCGTCTATTTCCGCCTGAGTAGCCAATGGCGCGCCAATTCTGCACACTTCACATGTTTTACTGGTCAAGTCACTCATGGGTAATCTCCATTTTGATCCTAATGCACGCTTGTACCTAAAATGCAGGTTCTTGAATAACCGACAGGTTAGATAAATCAACGGATTGAATCAATAGGTAGTACCACCAATCGAGCGGAATTTGGCAGGATCAACTCTAAAGTTTCTACTATGCCTAAGCCAAATAGTTACACTTAAAACCTACTCGAAACGTCCCACCGACTTGGCAGCAATAAAACCAAACTGATGATTGCCGCAATTCAAAATAACTGTCGCTATACAGTCAGCACAATTTTCCCAATGCTATGCCCGGCTTCTACCATTTCATGAGCTTTCGCGGCCTCTGCCAGCGGTAACTGTTTGCTTATATGAGTTTTTAACAGCCCTTGATCAACCCATTGCGCACATTGCTTTAAAATTTCCACATGCTTGTCTCTGGCCTCCGGCAAATCCCTGAGCATCGGCGTTAACATCAGCTCGAAACCTATCAATAAATTACGCATTCGGGCTTCGGCCAGGCTTAATTCGCCCGGATCGAGCAAGGTCACCAGACGGCCGAAATGCGCTGTCGCCGCGATGCTTTCTTTAAAAACTTCAGCGCCTACGGTATCGAAAACCAGGTCTGCGCCTTTGCCGTCGGTCAGTTTATTGACCGCATCGGCAAATCCGTTTTGCGTGTAAAGCACCGTTTCATCAGCGCCCATAGCCTTGGCAAATTCGGCCTTTTGCTCGGAACTCACGGTGGTAATCACCTTAGCTCCTTTTAACTTTGCCAATTGTATCGCCACATGCCCTACCCCGCCTGCTCCGGCGTGAATCAATACGGTTTGCCCGGCTTGCAGTCCGCCGCGATCGAATAGCCCACCCCACGCGGTAATCAACACCAGCGGCAATGCGGCGGCCTCGATAAATGAGCTGGTTTCCGGCATCAAGCTGGCCCAGCGTTGATCGATCACCGTGTATTCGGCGTAATTGCCCTGCTCGCGGCCCAACCCGCCATGACAAAACCAGACTTTATCGTCCGGTTTGAATTGGCTGACGGCGCTGCCTGTTTCGATGACCTCTCCGGCACCGTCGCAACCTAAGACCGCAGGCAAGGGATTTTCATACAGCAAGCCGTGACGCCGGATTTTAGTATCGACCGGGTTGACGCCTGCAGCCTTAAGCCGGACTTTGATTTGGGTTGCCGTGGAAATTTGGGGTTCGTCAATATCGTGCAATTCCAGGACATCGGGATTGCCGATTGCTGTCATCATCATTGCTTTCATGTTTTTTTGCCTTTTTTGTAAGTAGAAATATGTAACGTCTCACTACAGATTTAATCATCAGGCGAAGGGCAAAAGGCTCAAGGCGAAAAAACCAACCTCCAAATTAGCCGCCCTTAGCCCTTAGCCCTTAGCCCTTAGCCCTTAGCCTTTCGTCTTTCGTCTTTCGTCTTTCGTCTTTCGTCTTTATCAATCAGACAACCATTGCCGCCGATAATCCTGATAATCATAGTGCTTCACTTTTTTCACCCGGAGTGAGTTGCTCAGGTAAATGTCCGGCAGGTTGTAGCCATTAAAACGGTTCGCCTTAATCAGGCTGTAAGCGCCGACATGTTTAAAAACCACTTTATCGCCTATTTCCAACGGCTCTTTAAATCGATATTGTCCGAATACATCACCGGCCAGACAGGTGCAGCCCGCCAAAATGGCTGCATGTGGCCCATCGGGGGCATGCTCGTGCAATTCAGGCTGACGCTGGTATTCGAACACTTCGGGATTATGATTGACCGAGGTATCCAGTATGACAACGGTTTCACCGTCACTGACAAAACGATCAAGCACCGTCGCTATCAAATGTCCGGCGCGGCCTACGAGCGCCTTGCCCGGCTCGATATAAACCTCAAGGCCAAAATCATGTTTCAGCTTATTGACCAGATCGACAAACGGGCGATGATCTTCAATTTGGCCGAACAAATAGCCGCCGCCGAGATTGAGCCATTCAAGTTCGGCCAATCCTATCCCCAGCTGCTGCTGAAGTTTGTCGATGGTTTTAATTAGCGGGTTGAAATCGGTCGCTGAAAAAACGTTGTGAATATGCAGCCCCTGAATTTGATCCAGGCGAATCGACTGAGTCAAATCATCAATAGCCACACCCAGCTTTGAATGCTGTCGACAAGGATCAAATCGATCGTCTTGTAGAAAGGACAGTTTGGGATTAATCCTCAAGCCGATTGAGGACTGCACCTGTGCGGCTTCAGAATACCGCTGATACTGGGACAGGGAATTGAAGCTGATGTGCGAACACAGCAAACTTAACTCATCGAGCTCATCGGACCTGATGCCGGGCGTAGTCAAATGAATACTGCCCTGCCCCGTTAAAACCTGTGGCGAGCCTTGTCGAACCACCTCATCAGCCAGCCGCGCTTCAAATAAAGAACTGACCGAAAAGCCGTCGACAACGGGTTTCGCGACATCCATAACTGCGGAAAAAGGCAATGCCTTAATCGAATACAAAATTTTGCAGCCGCATTGAGTCCTGAGGTCGGCTAAAACCGCCAACACCTTGCCAATCTCAATCTCATCCAGGACAAAAGCGGGCGAGGAATAAACGCTGTCTTTCAATACGTGAAAATCCATCAGCCGGAAAACTGCCGTCCTTTACCGGCATAAAGTGTTTTCTCTGTGACTACAACATCCATAGCTACATCATGAGCCTCCATAACGACTTGCTCAACTAATTGGGACTCAAAACAAACGCCAATCAATACG
>DATBQC010000393.1:0-2076 GCA_036561065.1 Methylobacter sp.
TGACATCTTATGATAACAATTTAATGTTGATTGATATGCTGAATGCCCAAGTTCCAGTTTTAGGTTTTGTTGCTGCCAGCGGAACCGGCAAAACCACGTTATTGACCGAATTGATTCCGATCTTAAAGCAGAACGGCCTACGCATCGGCTTGATCAAACACAGCCATCATGATTTTGAAATCGACCAGACAGGAAAAGATAGTTTTCGCCTGCGGAAAGCCGGCGCTTCGCCGGTGATGCTGGTGTCCCGGTATCGACGCGCGATGATTACCGAACTTGACCCTGAACAAGAACCCCAGTTGAAAGACCAGTTGAAACAATTCGATCAAACGGAATTGGATTTAATTCTGGTTGAAGGCTTTCGGGCGGAAAAGTTTCCCAAAATTGAAGTACATCGACCTTCGCTTGGACAGCCCTTACTTTACCCAAACGACCCGGACATCATCGCGGTAGCGACCGATGCTGCGCTGCAAACGCCTCCGCATATAATGCAACTTGATCTAAACCGATCCGAAATGATCGCCGAATTTATCCAAACCCAGGTTATGAATCCTCATGATTGACGCATGCAGCCAAGAATCCAAGCCGTTATTATCGATTGACGACGCACTGGATAGAATCAAAGCCGCCGTACACCCGGTCAGCGACACAGAAAAATTGATATTAAAAGACGCCTTAGGGCGAGTGCTGGCAGAGTCGGTTTATTCGCCGATCAATGTCCCGCACGACCGGAATGCGGCTATGGACGGCTATGCGTTTGCCAGTCGCGATAGGGCTGATGGAGTAACGTTCACGCTTAGTTTGGCGGGAACTTCCTGGGCCGGGCGGCCATTTCAAGGGACGCTGCAATCCGGTCAGTGCATCAGGATTTTTACCGGTGCGGTCGTGCCGGACGAAGTCGATTCGGTCATCATGCAGGAACAGGTTCAGGCTCAGCAGCAAACCATCCATTTTCCGGCTGATACGGGAGCGTTGCAAAATATCAGGGAAATCGGCGAAGACGTCAAACAAGGGACTTGCTTAATCGCCCAGCCTAAAAAACTGACGGCGGTTGATTTAGGGTTGCTGGCCTCTGCCGGTGTCGGCGAGGTGACCGTTAAACGCCGCTTGAAGATCGCCTATTTTTCGACTGGTGATGAACTGACCGCGTTAGGCAGGCCGCTTCAGTCGGGAAAAATATACGACAGCAACCGCGCTATGTTGGGCGGATTATTGGCAGACCCCGGCTACAGCGTTGTGGATCTGGGTGTAATTCCCGACAATAAACAGTTGCTTGAACACAGCTTTATTGAAGCCTCCAAAAACCATGATGTGATCATCACCACCGGCGGCGCTTCAGTTGGCGAGGCCGATTATGTCAAAGAAATCCTGCAAAGCTGCGGCGAAGTCAATTTCTGGAAGATTGCGATAAAGCCCGGTAAACCGCTGGCTTTCGGAAAAATAGGTGGGTGTCATTTTTTCGGTTTGCCCGGCAATCCGGTGGCCGTGGTCGTAACCTTTCAGCAGATTGTGGCTTCCGCGCTCAGGCAACTTTCCGGCGCACCGCCCTCCAAACCGTTAAGATTTACAGCAACTTGTACCACTGTTTTGAAAAAATCTCCCGGACGGCAGGAGTTTCTGCGCGGTATTCTCAGTCAAGATGAGCATGGCGAGTTTTTTGTCGCTTCTGCGGGTCGGCAGGGCTCAAATATCCTCAGTTCCATGAGCCAGAGCGGCTGCTATATCATCTTGCCGAAAGAGTGCGCTGGCGTACAAGCCGGTGACAAGGTAACGGTTGAGCCGTTCAGTATATTGATATAGACCTTGCCTACATGGATGTAGGTAAGGTGCGTGAGCTTTGCTCGCACGTTGCTGTTTAATAACCGTTCAGCCACAGAATGCATTGATTTACCTCGTTCCCACGCGTTACGCGGGAACGAGAAAATTCATGATAAAAAAGTTTTTATCATTCAGTTTACCGTGTGCAGCTATGTAATCGGTGACTTATCGCCAAACTCTTAATATTAGGCCTTTTTAACGAATTCTGATTCCAGCTTCATTGGACCAATACCTTCGATTCTGCAATCAATATCATGA
>DATBQC010000394.1:0-3779 GCA_036561065.1 Methylobacter sp.
GCGCAGGAATCCCGCCGCCTGTTCATAAGCCTTGTCACCTAACCGAGGTACTTTTTTCAACTGTTTGCGGTTGGCGAACGGGCCGTTTTCGTTACGGAAGGCGACGATATTTTCGCTGATGCTGGCGGATAATCCCGATACCTGTTTAAGCAGCGATACCGATGCGGTATTCACGTCTACGCCGACCGCGTTTACGCAATCCTCAACCACGGTATCGAGGCCCTTGGCTAGCTGAACCTGATTGATGTCATGCTGATACTGGCCCACGCCGATCGATTTCGGGTCGATCTTGACCAGTTCCGCCAACGGATCCTGCAAGCGTCTGGCGATAGAAACAGCCCCGCGCAGGGACACGTCCAGCTCGGGAAATTCCTTGGCAGCCAATTCAGATGCCGAATAAACCGACGCGCCCGCTTCCGACACGGTGATCTTGGTAAACTTCAGTTCGCTATGCCGCTTCATCACATCGGCCACCAGCTGATCGGTTTCCCGAGACCCCGTGCCGTTGCCTATGCTGACCAAATCAACCTTGTGTTTTTGGATCAGCTTGGCCAGCGTATCTATCGAGCCGTCCCAATCCTTACGCGGCGGGTGCGGGTAAATGGTGTCGGTGCCCAGCACTTTTCCGGTCGGGTCGACAATCGCAACTTTAACGCCGGTGCGGATGCCTGGATCCAGACCCATCGTGGCTTTTGGCCCGGCCGGTGCGGCCAGCAGCAAGTCCCTTAGATTGCTGGCGAAAACCCGGATCGCTTCCAGTTCGGCGGCTTCGCGCAGCCTGAGTTTCAAGTCCAGGTCGATGCGGGTGTACAGCTTGATTTTCCAAGCGAAACGCGCGGTCTCAGCCAGCCAGGCATCGGCAGGTTTTGAGCTGTCGGTAATGTTCAAACGACGGGCGACAAACTGGGCACAAAGGTCGTGCTCCAGTTTATCGTCAGCGCCCGGTTTAAGCGTCAGATTCAACATATCCTCGTTGCGCCCCCGAAACAACGCCAAAGCCCGGTGCGAAGGAATTTTGTTGATCGCTTCTTCGTAATCAAAATAATCTTTGAATTTTTCAGCCGCTTGTTCTTTGCCGGTCACAACGGTGGCGTGAACTATGCCTTTTTGCCAGATGCGCTCGCGCAGTTCAGCCAACAGTTCGGCGTCTTCAGAAATGCGCTCCATGATGATTTGCCGTGCGCCATCCAGGGCGGCGGCAATATCCGGTACGCCTTTTTCCGCATCGATATAACTTGCGGCGACTTGTTCAGGAATCAGTCTGCGATCATCCAATAACGCATCGGCAAGCGGTTCAAGCCCCGCCTCGCGGGCAATCTGCGCTTTAGTGCGGCGCTTGGGTTTGTAAGGTAAATACAAATCTTCGAGCAGCGTTTTGGTGTCGGCATCGTTGATGGCCTTTTCCAGTTCAGGCGTCAGCTTGTCCTGCGATCTGATGCTGTCCAGGATGGTTTTGCGTCGCGCGTTAAGTTCGCGCAAATAGCCCAGGCGCTCTTCCAGCAGCCTTAATTGGGTATCGTCCAGGCCACCGGTCACTTCCTTCCGGTAGCGGGAAATAAACGGGACGGTCGCGCCCTCGTCCAGCAACTCGACGGCGGCGCGGACTTGTTTGACGTTGACGGCTAATTCTTCGGCAATGCGTTGGATTACATCCATTTTTTGAGTTCTTGTGCAGTTTAAGATGGGCGCATTGTAGCAGCAAGGCATGGAGTTGGAGAAAAGTCTTTGTTTTTATGTTCGCGCTGTTGCGGAGATAACGCAGCGCAATATCCGCATTTAATGCGGAGAGGTTGGCGACATAGCGCTGACGCGATCAAATCAACCCCGCCCGTTTACCGTTACCCCTTACGGTAACCCAGCACACACGGTAGAATGTATGCTTTGTCGGGTTGTACTATCGCTAACCTATGAACCCTGCCGCTTAATTAACCCGCCCCCAAGAATGGCGCACAACTTTTGGACGTACTCGTGAGCAATATAAAAATCCTAGTCAAAATTGATAACTACCTCGAAGTTACCCCAGAAATGCTGTCATTTATAGTGGCTGCCGATCAATACAGTCCAGAAACCTCACCGTTTTCTCAATACATAACTTACGTCAAGGATAAAAGTAAGGTCGAGATACAAACCATAACAAGCGAGGAAATCATAACTCCGCAAACCGTAAATATTGAGGAAATCATGGGTGAGAACAATCGCCTTGCACGGGAAGTCGACCTTCTGAAAGAAAAGCTGGCAAAGCTAACCCCGACAAATCTGAGCAAGGATCAAACGATGACAAACCAGTAGTAACCTATTGGCTGTGATTGCCCGTGTCTGCACAAGATTTCGAAAAAATGCCGTAGACGGATATTTGTTGAATTCGTCTCCAGGCAAGCCGCCGCAACTGAGACAGGCTGTTATCGGCGTGATTCGTTCCTACAGCCCTGCGCAAATTTGAAGAAAATTTTACTTCTCCCGGCAATGAAGAATAAGCTACAAGTTTTAAAGGAGGATATAAACTATGGCAACCTTAGAATTAGACGATGAAACGGCTATCCTACTTAATGAATTGGCAGAGCATGAGCATATTAGCCCTGTGCAATTATTAAAAAATCTGGCGCTGGTCTATCGCAACACTCAACAAGTCCACCATACCGAGCAGCCTGAATTACTGACCGACTTTGCCGGGATACTAAAAAACTCCCCCTCATTCAGCGGCACCCCGTTAGAGATTCAACAGGCGATGCGTGATGAATGGTCTTAGCTATTTGCTTGATACCAATACCATCATTAGGTTTGCTTAAAGGCAATGACGAAGCTATCTCTATTTTAAGCGGCATCAGTCTGCCTGCTTGCTTGCGGGTTTAGTGCTATCACTCGGATGGAATTGTTGAGTTATCCTGATTTGACTATGGATGAGGAACAGGCCATCAACCGCCTATTGGATCGGATGACGTATTTAGCGATTAGTCCGTTGATTGAAGATTTAACGATACAATTTAGATATCAACACCGCGTCAAATTACCCGATGCTATAATCGCCGCCATGGCCACTGCGCATGGCATTAAACTATTAACGCTGGACAAGAAACTTGCCGTGAAGTTGTAAGGTCAGTTTGTGTAAGTTGGGCAAACAGCCTTATCGTTTGCCCAACAGTGACCACGCGATAAGGTTGGGCAGAAAAGCGTTGCCCAACCTACCCGGCTATTATGGGTGTTGAAAATGGGCCGCGATGCGCTCTACGCGGCTAGCTTGACAAAAAAGGTATTTTTGTCTGATGATGGTCATAAATAGCGCCAATACCAAACATCTGATGTGCAGGGTTTGAGTATCATTGATTGGCATTTAATTAAGTAGAGTTATGAGTAGCAAATCGCGCATAGAATGGACCGAGCAAACATGGAACCCTACTTCTGGGTGTACAAAAATATCGCCCGGGTGTAAGCATTGCTATGCTGAAACGATGGCGATAAGACTTAAAGCAATGGGTACTCAAGGATACGCCAATGGTTTCCAACTTACTGTTCATCCCTATCGCTTGGTGCAACCACTTAAAAGAAAAAAACCGACGGTTTATTTTGTTAATTCAATGAGCGATTTGTTTCATGAAGATATCCCGGATAGCTTTTTGGATGAAGTGTTTTCTGTTGTAACTAAAACGCCACAACATACTTTCCAAATCCTCACTAAAAGAGCAGAAAGATTGCCACTCTACTTTTCAAATAGAAAATGCCCACAAAATGTATGGCTAGGTGTTTCTGTTGAAGATCGAGCTTTTGGGCTTCCTAGAATTGAA
>DATBQC010000395.1:0-1645 GCA_036561065.1 Methylobacter sp.
AGATGATTATATTGTTTTTTGCATTGAAGATGATGGCAGGGGTTACCCGGAAAATCTTATATCGTCCGATTACAAACAGCTCCCCCAGATTGACTTGGCTAACGGCAACACCGGATTAGGATTGTTTTTTGCCGAGACCATTGCGCAATTACATGTCCAAGGTGACAAACAGGGCTTTATTGAAACCGACAATAATAGTCAGTTTGGCGGGGCCAGATTTAAGCTGTATTTGCCATAAGGCTAAAGGCTAAAGGCTAAGAATTGGAATACCAATTAAACTTAGATGCAAGCTTTTTTTCGCCCTTCGCCCTGCGTCTTTCGTCTTCCTCATCTGTGTTCTATTATTTACTGGGTAGTTACGACAGAGGCAAACATCAGACAAACGGCCAACAGCGTTTCCCAGGGCTCTCCTTGCTGCTGACCTTTAATCTGCCTATCCGCCTTGGCGCTCAATACCAATATGTTATTGAGATCGCTATCACGCAACCTGTTCAACGCATCGCCAACCAACTGCTGACGCTTATCCCAGATTTGATTGTTTTTAAAGACCTGCGCTTTATTTTGTCCCTGAGCCAGCGCCTGCTTAATCCTGATCAATACCCGTGCTTCCCGCGTCAAAGCCCATAACACCACCGGAGCCGCAACGCCTTCCGCCTGCAAACCGGACAATATCTTGAGAATTCGCTCCACCTTGGCTGCCAGTACGCTATCCATCAGTTTAAACACATCGAACCTGGAGCTGTCGGCCACCACCTCGAAAATTTGCTGATTGCTGAGGCGTCCTTCACCGTACAACACGTAAAGCTTTTCTATTTCCTGGGCCGCCGCCAACAGATTGCCTTCAATTCTGGAAGCCAGTATCTTGATACCTTCCGTTTCAGCCTGTAGCCCGCGCCGCTGCATTCTTTGCTGCAACCAACGCATCAAGTCCTGTCCCTCTAACGGCCAAACCTGAATCACGCAGCCGGCCTTGTCCAAAGCCTGAAACCACTGCGTTTTCAACGAGCTGCTTGCCAACTTTGCGGCCGTAATCAACAGCAGCGTATCTTCCGGAATGCGTTCGCAATAAGCTATTAAAGCCTTTGATCCATCCGTACCGGGCGTACCTGAGGGCAATCTTAAATCGATGATTTTCTTATCGGAAAAAATAGATAAGGAACCTGCCGCCTCGGTTAATTCATTCCATGAAAACCCTGCATCCGCAACAAGCACCTCGCGCAAATCATAACCTGCGCTTCGAGCCGAAGCCCTGATCGCATCCGCTGTCTCGCCCAGCTGCAACGGCTCATCGCCGCTAATAAAATAAATAGGCGCCAAACCTTTTTGCAGCGCTGCCGTTATTTGTTCGGGCTTGAGTCGCATGTTATTTTGCGCCAGCCTCTAATACTGTCCTGGCACGGTTGAGAATAGTCTGCACAGCCTGTCGATACATTTCGCTACGTATCACGTTTTCTTCGTTTTCTTTGGCAATCACAAATTTTTGATCGTTATAATACTCACGCTTAATTTCAACAGTCTGTTTCTCCATCAATAAGGCATCCTTAGCGTTGGCAAATTCATAGTCCAGGCGATATTCAAGCTCAAATTCATTAGATTTTCCGCTAGAACTGACCGACAGCACACGCCGGTTAAATTCTTCATTGCT
>DATBQC010000396.1:0-1727 GCA_036561065.1 Methylobacter sp.
TTTTATTGCGTCTGACCCCGTTGCCATTTGCAATGCTGAGTTATGCATTGTCGGTTACCCAAGTCAGGTTCTGGCCATATTTGGCAGCTACCAGCGGCATTCTAATTTACAACAGTAGTCTGGTTTATTTTGGCTATACCGCTAAACATTTGGCCGGGTTAATCAGTGGTATTACGCCGGAAAGCAGCGTTTCATATCCACTGCTGGCTTTAGGCTTGGTGATTTCTTTGGTGGTATTGATCTACGTGGCAATCATTGCGGGCAAAACTGTAAAGCAACTTGGGATGAAAGATTGAATAAGTAGGTGCAATCTTCCTTACATTTTTACCCAGCGATCTTATTTTTTCTTATTCCCTACGGCGGTCTGCCGCGAGCCGGTGTGATCGGCTATAATTCCCACCTGGACTGGAATGTGTTGATGAATCGAGTACAACGTGTTTCGACTTCGGACGAAGTTATTGTTAAATAATCAGGAGAGCGTTATGAGAAAAATATCCGTATTAAGCGCAATTTTGTTGACTGCCTGCGTCACCATCAACATTTATTTCCCGGCTGCTGCGGCTGAAAAAGCGGCGGATGAAATCATTAAAGACATTCAAAATGTGGCGCCGCAAAAAGGGGAGTCCAAGCCCAAGGCAAGTTTGCCGGATTGGCAGGTGAACGTTTATCAAATGATCGATACGGCGATCAATGCGGTGGTGTCGCCCGCGCAGGCCGCTGAAGCAGACTTGGCAATCGACAGCGCTGAAATCAGGCAGTTGCGCGCCGCTATGGAAGCTCGCTTTGCCAGTCTGCAACCTCTGTATGCGGCGGGTTTTGTCGGCATACAGGCGGACGGTCTATTGGCGGTCAGGGATGCTGAAAGCGTCCCGCTTAAAGACAGGAATCAGGTCAATAAACTGGTTGCCGCAGAAAATGCCGACCGTCAAAGTCTTTATCAGGCGATTGCCGATGCCAACGGTCATCCCGATTGGGCGGCACAAATTAAATCAACCTTTGCCGGTCGTTGGGTGAGCAATGCTCAGTCAGGCTGGTGGTATCAATCCTCAGGAAGCTGGAAACAAAAGTAAACATGGCAAATAGAAGAAGAGTCAGAAAGCAGTTACCGGTAGAGCCGGTTAAGGTCACTATAGAATCGTTGGCTCATGACGGACGCGGGGTGGCGCATGTCGATGGTAAGGTGATTTTTATCGATGAGGCGTTGCCGGGTGAAGAAGTGGAGTTTGTCTATACCGAAAGCCGCAAGGATTACGCGGAAGGCAAGGTCGTTAATCTGTTAAGCCGAGCTGCTGATCGGGTCGATGCGTTGTGCGCACATTACGGTGTGTGCGGCGGGTGCAGTTTTCAGCATGTCGAATCGGCTGCACAAATCAGGATTAAGCAGGATTTGCTGGTTGATCAGTTTAAGCGCATCGGCAAGACTGAAATACCGGAGCTTTGGCAGCCGTTGGAAGGACCGCATTGGGGATATCGCAGCAAAGCGCGGATGGGCGTTAAATATGTCGAGAAAAAGAACCGGGTGCTGGTGGGTTTCAGGGAAAGACGCCATCCGTATCTGGCCGAAATTGAAAGCTGCGTGGTGATGAATCCTATCGTCGGCACTCGGCTGATGGCTTTGTCGGAAATGATAGGCGGCTTGACCATCAAGGATAAAATTCCGCAGATCGAAGTGGCTATCGGCGATCAGCAATGCGTGCTGTCGTTTCGGGTGCTGGAGCCGCCGACCG
>DATBQC010000397.1:0-3151 GCA_036561065.1 Methylobacter sp.
TTTCAGAATCTTCAATTTTAATAGTTGAATGATTGCCTTGAGTCGGATGGCTGTGTCTGATGGTAGGCACAAAAATATATACAACGACGGAAATAGAGGAATTAATCTTCCTTACTTAATCAATATTCTGAATAAGATGCACTTCCTCGATGAGCGCGTTGATCCCAATAATATTCGAAACCGAGTTTCTTTATGGCCACTTCTTCAGCTTCGACGAGAGGTGAAGAAAGCCTAAAAACGGCGAATCCACAACTTGAATTATAGAATGATATTCTATTTACTTTATCACGAATTATTTGTAATCCTGCAATCAAATTATCTATTTTGGTACTAATGTCCATGTTGGATATTACATTGATGTTGGATGTGTCAGTGGCGAACTAAGGCGGAAGACGGAGGACACGATCCCCATACCTGTAAAGGTACGCACCCGCTAGCAACGGGGCTCAGTCCCATTGACTGATTCATCTTCCAAATCTTGCCAAGCGCCTCTGCGCAAGGACGCACTTTAGCCTAAACCAGTTCGGGCGCGATATTCCGCTGAAGCTTGGTTTCTCTTTGCTTCAAAAGCTTTGCCACATGGCTTATGACATTTACCATCACCGCTACAATCGAAACAATTGCCGGCTTTGATATATCCTGTTTCACCACGACATCCATCACACAAGCCATCACAGGAAAGTTCTGCCGCAGCTTTATCATCTATTTTGGCGAGGTCATTCATAGTTTTGATAACTCCCTTTTGGATTTTATAATATGGATTCAATTTGCTTAGCTATGAACATCATTTTATTTTGCACATCATTTCTTGATAGGGTTTCCTTTTTGAGTTCTTCTCTTAGTATCACACAGCTGCTCTTAGCTAGTTCTAAAGCTGCTTCAGAAACAATCCGAGCATTTTTCTCCATCACTAATCCGTCAGACAAATCTTGTTTATCTGATTGGAGTTGGATGATTTTTTCTTTTAAATTACGAATTTCCGCAATTAATGATGGTAATGCGTTACGGGCAGCCATCATCAAAAGAACGTTGGCACTGCCGTCATGACCACCATCATGTTCTAGCATGAATACCGCTATGCCTTCACCATTACATATTTGCTCATGTTGACTCGCCGAAATCCCGTTACCTTCCCGGCCAATCCTGCGATCACACCATGGACCTGACGTCGCAAGACCTTCCAGTAACTCGAGACTCTCAATGTCGATGTCACTTAACATATTAGATTTATCCTGGTCAAATGCTAATTCTGTCTAATGAAGTAGTTTCAATGTCTTAATGTGCTCTTGAATGCTTGCTGGAATCTTCTCCCAGAATGAATAATCATTGGGTGTGAATTCTGAATCTTGTCTAAAATGAATTTCATGTATGAATGGACTGGAATTGAATTGATTGGACTGAATGGGTTTATAATATAAAATCCCATATTTTGGAACCACCATCTCAATTTGATAATTAGTGCTGATACCCCAATAAATCTTAGATCCATTTACAATAATGCCCCGTTCACCAATCCAGTGGGCGATCGATACGAGACTTGGTCCTCCTGGACGTTTATGCTGGATAGTCCTTTCTGGATGTTTCCTCAAACATCCATTCTTATCGATGAAATATCGACACCAGATTCTGCCCCCATACATATGCGTCGGTTGCCCCGATCCATTGATGTCTCGCAGCAAGTGATCGAACAAGATATGACGACCAGCGGTCGTTCTATCGTCGAATTTCTCTCGAATCTCGGCATAGAGTTTCTTCCAGTTCTGCCCGATATTGGCATCCAAGAAGCGCCGAAGAGGGCTCAATTTGTCGCGAAATTCTTTACGAACAGGCAGGCGGATGACATGAGCGACAAAATCCGCGTCTTCACGCGAATTTATCGCCAATTTATTTTGATGACGCACGAGTTTGTTCGATCGACGACGATCGAACTTGTTGGATCCATATCGACCGCCTTCGATGACGGTTCTTGCTAGATTCTTCGTTGCCATTAGACTCTACTTATATTACATGATTATTCACTAAAATTTGCGGAAGGTGGCTGAGTCGAACAGCTACGATTGCTCGTCCCCGGGTTTCGAATCCGGTGTCCCACCACTGAGACGTCACCTTCCTTAAAGAGTGTTGGCGGAGAGTGAGGGACTCGAACCCCCAAGACCTTTCGGTCACGCCGGTACTCAAGACCGGTGCCTTACCATTAGGCTAACTCTCCGTGATATCTACAACTTTTTCTATTCTGAAATCTTGCGCATTTTCGTTTCCATACCCTCGCGGGTTTGCAATGATTCGGGTTTCTCCTAATTTATAATCGAAGCTCGAGTGTGTATGACCATGAATCCAAAAACTAGGTGTTGACTCAAATATTACACCTTCCATATCACATACAAAATAACAATTTCCTGGATCGGCTATATATTTTAGTGGTACAGATCGATGGCTTGGGAGATGATGAGTTATCACGACATCCAAAGGCCGTGCATTGCGTCTAATATACTCTATTGCTCTTGCATTCTCTTCATAGACCCAATTTGAAAAATCACCGCGAATTTGTTTGAAGTCATTAAGGTAGTTCTTAGGAACACTAAACTGTTCTCTGAACCATAGAGTTGCACCTAAGAACCTGGTGTTTCCAACAGTTATTTCGCTGCAATCGAGCCAATGGAATCCAGGATTCTTGCTGACAGCAAGATTAGTATAAGACAGGACTTCCTCTCTTGTATGCCTATAAAATTCATGGTTTCCATGAACATATATGACATGCTCATATTTAGAGCACGCAAGCTTAGCTATTGCCGGAATCTGATAACCGGCGCAAATGTCTCCGGCTAAAATCAATATATCAGCCGGCGTGCGTAGCTTTTGAAAAAAGCTATTGATCTTATTCGGATTGAGCTCGAAGTGGAGGTCACTAAGGATAAGGGCGTCCATTAAATTACTTTATGTGATTTCGAATAACAGTTATTTCTCTAATTA
Organism: Methylobacter sp.; assembly: GCA_036561065.1. Lineage (GTDB taxonomy): Bacteria > Pseudomonadota > Gammaproteobacteria > Methylococcales > Methylomonadaceae > Methylobacter_A. The sequence goes on from DATBQC010000397.1 coordinate 2,971, forward strand.
CGTGATACTATGATGAGAGCTTTAGTACTTTCGGGCGGAGCTGATAAAGGTGCTTATCAAGTTGGTGCCTTAAAGAAATGGATGGAAGAGGAAGAAACTGAGTATGATATTTTTGCAGGTATTTCAGTCGGAGCTATAAATTCGGCTTATTTATCTCAAGAACCATCCGGCCAACCGAAAA
>DATBQC010000398.1:0-2209 GCA_036561065.1 Methylobacter sp.
GTGACAATCTGATTATCGGCATCTGCCACCATGATGGCCTCACCTATCGCCTGATAAACCAGACTCGATAGTTTCAGTTTATCTTCATGATCTTTACGCTCGGTTATATCGACGAGTATAGCGCGACAGGTCTGATCGTCATCATTGGAAATGGCTTCTAACTGTATAATCCGGGTTGGACTACTGTCGACAGGAAGCAGGGTCAACTCACAGCTATGAGCCGTCTTGCCCACAAAAACATCAGACAGGAAATCATTGAAAACCGGTAGGGAGTCGGCGCTGATAAAAATTGGAAATCGTTGCTGTTTTAGCTGAGCACGAAATATTCCCAACTGCTTGGCGGCCTTGAGATTGATCTGATGGATAACACCATCACGCCCCAGCGTAAGATAACCGACCGGCGCCATGTCATAGAGCTCGGTGTAGCGCTTCAGGCTCGCTTCCACTTCGGCCTGCGCTATAAGCAATGCCTCATTTTGCATTTCCAGCTCAATCTGGTGAACTCGCAATTCGTGCAGCAGTTTTTTTGCGTCCACTTCAATGTCGGATAGGGTTGAATGCTGTCGGATAAGCTGTTGCTCGGCGCGTTGGCGCAGGTTTTTGATGTCGGTAAATGGCTCGTTTTTTGTCACACGTGATCTCTGTACATTGCGAATATCCCACTAATTTTTGTGGCATTATAAACTGATATTACGCAAGCGAAGGAACTTTTACCACGAAGCTCGTGGTCTGATCCAAGCGATAGCGTGCCCCGACATTTTGCTACGCTTATTACAAATAAATCCCTGTATTGGATCCATTAGCTGCGTTCGAATGTTCCTGCCCCACAGAACCGGCTTTCTTATGATGGGTAATGACGGTACGGATAGCAACATACTGATACGGCTTACCTTTTGCGTTAAGAAAAGGAACGATAGTGGTATCAACCCAATAGAGGGAACCGTCTTTGGCGCGATTACGGATTTCCCCCTTCCAAATATGCCCATGTGCAATGGTTTGCCATAGGTTGCGCATGAATTCCTTGGAGTGATAGCCTGAGTTGATGATACGGTGATCCTGTCCGAGCAGCTCTTCGCGCGGATACTTGGAGATGGTGCAGAACTTGTCATTCACATAAGTGATAGCGCCTTTCCTGTCGGTAATCGCTACAATCGCGTGCTCGTTCAGCGCTAACTCAAGGTTTTTGGCGAGACTGATGTCAACAAAGGTGATTACCACGCCGTCTATTATATTATCCATGGTGCGGTAAGGCATGATCCGCACATCAAACCAGCGTCCGTCATGGGTCTGGATTTGTTTGTCCGAAACCACCAGCGTGCGCAGCACTTCTGTTGCATCCTGCTGCAACAGCGGATAGTCCAGATCGGTTACGATGTCGGATAACGGCCGTCCTTCGTCTTGCGGCAACAGTCTGAAGATCTGCGTGGTATGGGCGGTAAATCGCCGCAGATGCAATTTGTTGTTGAGAAACACGGTGGCAATTTCGGTGCTGTTCAGCAGGTTCTTCATGTCATTGTTGACCCACTGCAGCGTATCCAGTTTGGCTTGCAATTCCGAGTTTACCGTCAGTATTTCCTCGTTCATCGACTGCATCTCTTCCTTGGAAATAAGCATCTCCTGATTTGTTAACTGGTGCTCTTCATGGCTGGCTTTGAGTTCTTTCTGCAAAAACTGTATTTCATCGCGCAAGGCTTGTATTTCCACCTGGGCCTGTTGCAGTGCTTCGGGTTGCTGGGCCTTGGAGGTGCGCTTGCGGATACGCGCCGTCGCGACATCGGTAAACACGATGATAACTTTGCCGCGCAGTGCCTGTGCCTGCTCGATAGCCTGTACGGTCACATTGACAGTATGCATACCGCTTTCGCCGGTTATCTGCAGGCCGTCCAGGTGGACCGCCGTTAATTGCTCTAACGCCAAGCGGATCGAACCCGTCAGTGCTTGACGCAAGCCCTCGCGAGCCATTGCATAGATATTCAGATTTGCTTTACCGACAGAAAGCTCCAAATATTTGCCGGTGTGGCCGCTAAAGTAAAGGATGTCGCCCTCCGGATTTACCAGCACCGCTGCCGGGGCGTACTGCGTAAGGAGTAATTGATCCATCAAATGTTGCAGATTGACCGGTAGACCGGCGTCATTAACTGTCTGTTTTAGTGCGGGCACAGCGGTAAAATGTTTATTTGGAAAAGCCACTTCGGGTTTCGGCAAAGGA
>DATBQC010000399.1:0-3548 GCA_036561065.1 Methylobacter sp.
TTATCAAAGCGGTATTGTTTGCTACAGAATTCGCAGTTCACTTCAATAATGTCCCGCTCTTTTAAAATATCTTCCAGTTCAGCCCGCCCCATCGCAAATAAGGTTCGCTCGATGTTTGGCCGGGAGCAGGCGCAGCTGAACTCGACCGGTTCTGCGTCAAATAACCTGACTTTTTCCTGGTTGAACAATCGATATAACAGTTGCTCGCAATCCAGATCGAACAGTTCCTGCTCGGTTACTGTGTTTGCCAGGATCTCGATATGCTCCCAATCGGCCTGATAATTTTCCTGCGCCGGCAGCTCTTGCAATAATAATCCTACGGCATGGGTAGCATTGGCAAATAGCCACAAGCGTGTTTTAAGTTGCTCGGATTGCTCAAAATAAGTTTGCAAAGCGGCAGCCAAATTGCTGCCTTGCAGCGGAACAATGCCCTGATAAGGATGGCCGCTTTGCGATTCGATGGTCAATACCAGTCGACCTTGGCCGAACATGGCTTCCAAAGAGCCTTCGGTTACGTTTTCTTTGCCTCTGACCAAGCCCCTTATTTTTCGCTGATCCGTTGCCTGAGCGACCAGCGTTTTAATGCCGCCGTCGCCTTGAGCTTGAAGGATCATCGAGCCTTTAAACTTGACGGTAGCCGACAGCATGACCACGGCTGCGAGCGCTTGCCCCAGTTGCTGCTGCACGTTTTCAGCGCCGCGCTGATGAAGTTTTGCCGCCTGCCAGCTGGTGGTTAATTTGACCCATTCCCCTCGAACGCCCAGCTCTTCAAATAAAAAACGGCGTAATAAATCTTGCTCTATCATGTTTTTCCAGTTAAAAGTCGTGCATTTTATGACATCAGGAATATCAATCCTCGTCCAAACAGTCTTATAAAAATACCACAGGCCATGATTTTTTCATCAAAAAAACTTACTTTACCTGAGCCCAAAGACGCTTTGCCGGGCAGAACTACGCCCATACCGGTTACCAACAGGCATTTTACAAACGGCAATCCAATAGCCCCGCCGTTTCCGGAAAACATGGAGCAGGCCTTGTTTGGCATGGGCTGCTTCTGGGGTGCGGAGCGGAAATTCTGGCAATGCTCAGGCGTATTCAGTACGGCAGTAGGGTACACTGGGGGCTACACCCCCAATCCGACTTATGAGGAGTTATGCACCGGTTTGACCGGGCATAATGAGGTCGTCAAGGTGATTTATGATCCAACTATTGTCTCATTTCGTGAGTTACTCCGGATTTTCTGGGAGTCCCATAATCCCACGCAGGGTATGAGACAAGGCAATGACATCGGCACGCAATATAGATCCGGGATTTATACCTATACCCCGCAACAGCTCAATGAAGCGTTGGTATCAAAACAACATTACCAGGAACAACTGACTCAAGCCGGTTTTAACCGAATAACCACCGAGATCATGCCGGCTGGGGAGTTTTATTATGCCGAGGATATGCATCAGCAATATTTGGCTAAGAACCCTATGGGTTATTGCGGTTTAGGTGGTTTGGGCGTGGCTTTTGATGGGGCTTAGATTTCAGCGGGCAAAAAAAAGGCGGTTTAAAAAAACCGCCTTCGAATATATTTTAGGAAGAATACAACGCAACTTTTCAGCTATGGAGCTCTACAAGAGCTTTAAAAGTTAGGTTAATAATACCAATAACTATTGCAATATAAAATGTGACATATTGTCGCAGTTTAATTATTGTTTAATTTATAATTAAAATATCGATAATGTATTTGAATACGCTTAAGTTTCATATTTAGGACTCTTCCCCAACATACTATATTTATAAAAATGCTCTCATACGCCTCACCTAGATCGGAATTCTCTGCTCGGCAAAACCTGAAGTGGTTATTTATTCTAAGAAACCTGATGATACTCAGTGAGATCATACTGATTGTTTTATCGGTATACGGTCTTAATATCCGCTTGCCGGAGCAGCCGCTTTGGTTGGTGATATTGTCGATAATCGCCGTTAATGTTTATACATCAATGCGTTTACAGACAGAAGATCCGGTTACGGAGTTGGAAATTTTCTCTCAGTTAGTTATTGATGTTTTTGCCATTGCAGCCTTACTCTATCTGACCGGAGGTGCATCAAACCCTATAACCTGGGTATTTTTATTGCCCTTGATTATTACAGCGATCATGCTGCATCAATCCTATGCTTGGTATATGGTGATTTTAACCACGTCCATGTATACGGCGTTAATGGCCTACAATGTGCCGCTGCCGTCGATAGAACCTCATATACCTAATCCGGAAATGCAGTATTCCGATGCGAAGAATTATCAGCTGTTGCAACAGGTTCACGCCATGAGCGACACTCATTATTTTAATCTGCATATTTTTGGTATGTGGTTCGGTTTTGTATTTAGTGCCGGCTTGGTCGCATTCTTTGTGGTTGAGCTGGCTAAAACACTGAAAGCTCAGGAACGAAATCTGGCTGAAGCCCGAGAAAATGCGTTAAGGGATGAGCGTGTTGTCGCATTGGGCACTTTGGCGGCCAGTGCGGCTCACGATATGGGGACGCCATTAGGTACGATTGCTATTGTGACTCATGAGCTTGAGCAAGAGTACCCTGATCATCGTTTCCCGGATCTGCACGAGAAATTGCTGATCATGCAACAGCAGGTTGATCGCTGCAAAACAGCGTTATCGGTTATGTCGGCCTCTGCCGGTGAAATGCGTGCAGAGTCCGGTAGAGCCATGCTGTTGACAGATTATCTTGATGAAGTCATCAAGCAATGGCGCGCCCACAAACCGACGGCAAAGTTATCTTTTTTTATTGATGCTGAAGTCACAATGCCGGTAAAAATCGTAGCCGAACTGACGCTGACCCACTCAATTATTAATATTTTAAATAATGCTGCGGAAGCGTCGCCGCCGGAAAAGAGTATAGAATTTCACGCATCCTGGGATTTAGACCATGTTGTTATAAAAGTCAGGGATTTTGGCCCCGGTTTCCCCCCGGAATTAATCGATTTTGCCGGTAAGCAGCCCGTCATCAGTAAAAAACGGGGTTTGGGTGTAGGCTTATTGTTAGCTTATTCCACGATTAATCGCTTGGGCGGCAGAATTAATCTTTACAACAGCGAGACGGGCGGAGCCTGTGTGGAAGTCACCTTACCCCTTTTAAATGCAGAGAACAATAATGACAACTCAGGACATGGATAAACCACGGCTATTGCTGGTGGATGATGATGAGACTTTCTGCAAGGTGCTAAAAAGCGCTTTAGAAAAAAGAAATTATGAGGTGTTGGTCGCTAACGAGGTCAAAACAGGAATATCGCTGGCTGAGCGTTATCTGCCCGAATATGCCGTCATTGATTTGCGTATAGGTCATGAATCCGGTTTGGAACTGGTGAAAAAACTGATCTCTTTGGACGACAACACCGCTTGTGTGATGTTAACCGGATTTGCCAGTATCGCCACCGCAGTAGAAGCCATAAAGTTAGGTGCTACACATTATTTAACCAAACCGGCCAATGCGGATGAAATTGTCAATGCTTTGCATAAAAATGAAGGCGACTCATCGGTCTTGATTAG
>DATBQC010000400.1:0-4899 GCA_036561065.1 Methylobacter sp.
AACCCAAAAACCGAAAGCTCGAGGGAATTCTCTTGTTACGTCTCTTCTTTCACCTTGAGAAGTGGCATATAATGTAACGACACCCATATCGGAAACTTCGACCACAGCCGCGAGAGATCGAAGTCTCTCAAGAATAGGATCTGACGGAGTCGAAGCAACACGTGCAGCAAGATGAATGAAATTCATATTTCCATCCAATTGATGAGTATCAAAGGTCCGAGACCAAAACTATAAAGAGGGCCGTCAAACCATTCTTCTTGACGGCCGAACAACCAAAAACGTGGGCTAACAAGGAAATGAATAGCAAAAGTGCTGAGTTGCTTCTCGTCTGCATTCCAAAGGCAGACTAGGCCAGCGTTATTTTTCCATCCAAATTCAATATTCCACATCTTACCCATGATTTATATTATACGGTCGGGGTGGGGTGAATCGAACACCCGAAGTCTTGTACCCAAAACAAGTGCCATACCACTTGGCGACACCCCGATGAAAAACTTGCAACGTTCGAGTGAGGAAGCTGAATTGTTGTTTTCGCAGGTTTTTGATTTATGCTGCCTGCCATCGATATCTTCCTCAGTTATTTACCATTAAGGGCGGCGAGGAAGGCTGGATTCGAATCAACTTTTGCACATGAGTCCCATTCTTGAGAACGTCGCTGGTGGACAGCCCCGGTTTCGAACCGGGCTCTCCCCGTCTTCAGCGGGGCGCTTTCACCAGATTAGCTTGCTGTCCATTACTATCAGTTTGTGCCCCGTGCGGGTGTCGATCCCGCTTTTCCGCCTTGAAAGAGCAGTGTCCTAGCCAGCGTAGACGAACGGGGCATTGTTTTTGTACTGGGTACCGGGTGCAGGGTTCGAACCTGCCATATTCGCCTTGTAAGGGCGATCCCTTCACCTAGCTGGGTCACCCGGCATGTTGGAGCTTGGAATTATTCGTGGAGACGGCGAGACTCGAACTCGCATGAGCGGCTTGCAAAGCCACCATCTTGCCATTGGATGACGTCCCCGATTGATTTACAGTTATGAAGGAAGTTATGCCCGATTTTCGGTCGGCGCCGCCTAGCTACCTGTTAGAATGTCACCAGAACCGCAGTAGCGCGTGTTCGGTCGACGCTTTGCTGATTTCTCCCAGCAAGCGGTGGAGCTGGTCGGGATCGAACCGACTACCTTCTCGATGCCATCGAAACGCTCTCCCAATTGAGCTACAGCCCCATCAATGTCAGTTGATTCCCCAGTCATGAACTTTCTTGGTCACGACATTGGTAAACTTCGCAGCTTCCAATTTCCCCTCTTCTTTGGTCAAAATGCGCAGCTTGAATTCTGAGGATATTTCTTCACGAAATTCAAGTAAATACGGACATTCAATTTGATTCTCTCCATATGAGAACCATGCCTGCTTCGGACATCCATCCTGATTCCACTTCATCAAAGCAGCTCCGTAAGCCATGTCGCCGAATGGAATACATTGAGGCTTGACTTTATTCCAGCGCTCTTGTTGTGATTGGCAAAGGTCCAGCATGAACATGGATACACGAGCTGCTGTTTTTATAAATTTTGGATCAAAGTTATTCATTTGAGTGGTTGCGGGCCCTCGGAGTCGAACCGAGATGTCTCACATGGTATGAGCCTGGAATGTAAACCGTTTCACTCGCCCGCAGTGATCAGAACGGGAATCGAACCCGTATCTGGCTTCCCTAACGAAGCATCTGATCCAGATTATGATATCTAATAAGTAGCTACTATTCTTGAGCCCCGTAGCCGAGTTGAACGGCTCTTTCCGGATTACAAAACCGGTACATCGCCAACTATGTTTACGGGGCAAGCTTACATTTTACACGCTGCTACTACCAACTGAGTTACGTCATCAAATTTTGTAACACAAACAATGCTAGTGAACATACTAATCGCGCATTTTGTAACGTCCTTTCATGAAAATGAATGGTAGGCTGCCAAATATTACTTCCATACGATTGTTGGCAGAAGATTTCCGAATTTTGGCTGAAGTGAAGCGATTAACGGGACTGAAGACGACGACCGCCGTTAATCGCTTCACTCTATATCGTTCCCGAAATTTAGGGTATCCGAAACACCACAATCTTCCGATCATCACGACCTATCAAACCGGAAACCATTCATCTCGCATTGAGCCGATCACGGGAATCGAACCCGCTTCTGCCTGCGTACGAAGCAGGTGCATTCCATAATGCTAAATCGGCATATTTATTTGTAACCGTCAGCAGACCATCCTGGACCCTTGAGTTGGAATCCTGTACCAAGAGAAATAAGCCGTTTGGCTTTCTTTTTCTTGCACTTTGGACAATTTTTTATTGGAGAGTCAGAAATTTTCTGATCTTCTTCCCATTTGTGGGAACATTCAGTGCATTCATATTCGTAAGTCACAGAGGACTGTACTCATGTCTATGTTCAGCGACTCTAATGCGTAAGTGGATCTTCCAGGAAGATTACTAGCTCCAGGGGCAGGACTCGAACCTGCGATGGGGAATGGTTACCCGGCACGTTAACAGCGTGCTCTCTGCTACCAACTCGAGTACCCTGGAATATTTAGTCTAATTTTTGTTTCGAAAACAACATTATTATTGTGCTAGAGAGAAATGATTCTTCATTCTCAAATCGAAAATTTTGCGTTTACCATTGTAAGAATTCAAAATGGACGATAATATTCTCTATAAATTAGCAGAAGAAGCTTATTTTTTGGCGAAGAAAAATGACATTCGTGATGAATGGGTGACTTGCATTGCTTATTGCAACGCTTATCTCCAAGTTGGAGGAGCCGCTAATATCCATCAATATTATAATTTCGCCTTGAATCGGATTGGACGGGTTCAAGAAGCTTTAATGAGCTGCAATATGGGGCTTTCTATAGATCCCCATCACCCACATCTGTTGCACAACAAACAACTATATGAGAATTGGCTGGAGAATAATAAAGTAGTTATTCATTAAATTAATCTAGCGCCAGCGACGGGTGCTGCCCCCGCTTCGACACGGCTTGACAAGCCGCCGTCCATAGCTGATGGACTTCGCTGGCAAAACAAACAGTGAGAGGAGGGCGTCCCTGCGCAGAGGCGCTTGGACTTTAACCTATGCCGTGTTTCACACTATCGGCCCAGTCGAGTCGGGCCAGCAGCTTTTCGACCCAATCCTGACATGCTAAAGCATATGGGAAAGGTGTCGTGAGACGCCACTCCAAAGTCACTTTTAATTTTCAATGTACAAGCCATGGGCGAGGCTGCCCGGTTCCGGCGGATGGAATCGAACCACCATGCGCGGCTTCAGAGACCGCTGTTCTACCACTGAACTACGCCGGAGTGCTGCAAACTCAGATTTTGGAAATTCATTCTCTCATTTTCGTGGTTTTAGAACCCGAAAGCTCCCTTTCTTGCCAAGATCCTTCTCTTGTCAAGACGCCAAATGACGAGTCTTCTGATTTGTCCCTCGCTCATTCCAAATGTTTTCAACCGGAGCCACCTGGCAAGACGATAAATAGATTCAGGATTCGCTTGATTTATTTGTCTTTTCTCCATCTTACTTCAATTAGTGGGTCCAGCCAGGATCGAACTGGCAACCATCAAGTTAAAAGCTTGCAGCACTACCAATTGTGCTATGGACCCAATGTCAAGGACTCAACTTATGCTTTTTGCGTTTCTTCCAGTGCACGTTAATTTCTCCAGTTGAACAACTTACGAATTAGTGCGGGCGGCAGGAGTTGAACCTGCACAGCCGTTAGGCGGCACGTTTACAGCGTGTTGAGCTCACCGATGCCCAGCGCCCGCGCGAGCGAAACTGAATGGCGCGCGCCGCGCTGCGGAATAGTTTGTAAGCTCATCTTGTGTCATTTTCTCTTCGTGCCTTCTGCTTTTCTTCTTATGCCTCTGTTTTAAGATCTGTCGCTGCGTTGCGGAGAGCCCGCCGAGGTCTTCCTTGATAAACTTACCGTCTTTGAAGTATTCAGCTGTGCGGCGAGCTCTCGCCTCTCCAAGCGGAAGCATTTTCCCCGAAGGGTGACTCCTACCGTGATATGACATTTTAATTGAATCTTTCTGGAACCTAAAAACGTTGAAGGCCGTCTGGATTTTCTCCGGACGGCCTTCACGAACCTCTTGCGTCGAGGTGAGTATTGGCCGCCCTTACGTATCCACCTCCGATTTGGCGTTATTAAGGGAGGTGGATGAATTTTCGGTGACGGGAATCTGACGGGTTGCAAATGCATACATCGGATACGCGCTTGTGCTCCCGCGATGTCCGATCGAGATACACCACAACGCCGAAGCCATCGTTGGCCTCTGCGATTGTTTTAATGTATCGTGTTTGCGAACCACTTACTTCTCCCGGTTCGCGTTAACGCGAACCTTCGATGAGTCTAACACGGCCGTCGCCATTGCACAAGTTATTTTATGATTAAAACTCACGATGAAGAATCAATCCCATAGATTTGATTTCCCACAAATATAATGGATGATAGTTCCCACTTCTGTGTGTAGTTCAAAACCAGTGGTGGGTGAAAACCCACCACAATCGACCAGCGGACTACCTAGATCTACGCGCAGCTCCTATTCAAAACCAATGGTGGGTGAAAACTCACCACAAGCGTCCATCGCCGATGAAGAGGGCGGCGGCTACCTCGTATTCAAAACCAATGGTGGGTTTTCACCCACCACAAGGTGCGCTAACACGCCGAAGGACCTGACCACCACGGATTCAAAAACAATGGTGGGTTTTCACCCACCACAAGCGGTGACGTCGGCGTTGGTCGCCTTCGCGATCTTGGCATTCAAAAACAATGGTGGGTTTTCACCCACCACAAGCTGCCGGCAAAATTCACATGGTTACGGCGCCGCCAGGATTCAAAAACAATGGTGGGTTTTCACCCACCACAAGC
>DATBQC010000401.1:0-4209 GCA_036561065.1 Methylobacter sp.
GACGGTTCGCGCAGGCACATCATGGTTTTTTTGCCGATGCGGTTCATCGCATCGCCGAGGCCGACCGTGGTAGTGGTCTTGCCTTCGCCGGCCGGGGTAGGACTGATTGCAGTCACCAGAATCAGCTTGCCGTCTTCTTTATCGGACAGGCTGTTGACGTATTCCAGCGACATCTTGGCTTTGTAATGACCGTAAGGGTCAAGGTGTTCGGCGTCGATGCCGTATTGTTCTTTCACCAAACCGATGATCGGTTTCATGTTGGCTTGTTGGGCGATTTCTATGTCTGACATTGGTTATTTTTAATAAATAATAAAGAGTGGTTGAACTTTGGCTATTAGTTATTTTTTAGCATGTAGGTTGGGCTTCATTGCATTCAGCCCAACCTACCTAGTTAACTATAAACCGGAAACCGCGCGCACAGATTGCCGACTTTCTCGCGCACCGCTGCAATGACGTTTTCGTCTTCCATGTTTTCCATCACATCGCACATCATGTTGGCGATTTCTATCATTTCCGCTTCCTTGAATCCGCGTGTGGTCGGCGCAGGCGTGCCGACACGAATGCCGCTGGTCACGAATGGCGATTGCGGGTCGTTAGGCACGGCGTTTTTGTTGACGGTGATATGCGCTTTGCCTAAGGCTGCGTCAGCCGCTTTGCCGGTGATACCTTTGGCGATCAAGGAAACCAGCATTAAATGATCGTCGGTGCCGCCGGAAACCACGTCGAATCCGCGTTTCATGAACACTGCGGCCATCGCCTGAGCGTTTTTAATAACCTGCTGCTGATAAACGCGGAACTCCGGTTGCATGGCTTCTTTAAACGCAACGGCTTTGGCTGCAATCACATGCATTAACGGGCCGCCCTGAATGCCGGGGAAGATGTTGGAGTCGAATTTTTTCTCCAGTTCCGGGTTGCTTTTGCACAAAATCAGGCCGCCGCGAGGGCCGCGCAAGGATTTGTGCGTGGTGCTGGTGACCACGTCGGCAATCGGCACAGGGTTGGGGTATAAGCCTGCGGCTACCAAACCTGCGACATGCGCCATATCGACAAACAGGTAAGCGCCCACTTTATCGGCGATGTCGCGGAAGCGTTGCCAATCCCAAATGCGCGAGTAGGCGGAAAAACCGGCAACGATCACTTTAGGTTTGTGTTCCAGCGCTAGGGCTTCAACTTGCGCATAATCGATTTCACCGGTTTCAGGGTGCAGGCCGTATTGCACTGCGTTGTAGATTTTGCCCGAGAAATTGGGTTTAGCGCCGTGGGTTAAATGGCCGCCATCGGCAAGGCTCAAGCCCAGAATGGTGTCGCCGGGTTGAACCAAGGCCATGAACACCGCCATGTTGGCTTGCGAGCCGGAATGCGGTTGCACGTTCGCGTAATCGGCGCCGAATAGGGCTTTGGCGCGGTCGATGGCCAATTGCTCGACCTTGTCGACGAATTCACAGCCGCCGTAGTAACGCTTGCCCGGATAGCCTTCGGCATATTTATTGGTTAATTGCGTGCCTTGCGCTTCCATGACCCGTGGGCTGCAATAGTTTTCAGAAGCGATCAGCTCGATGTGATCTTCCTGGCGCTGACGTTCTTCTTCCAAGGCCTGGAACAATTCATCATCGAAGCCTTTGATAGTCATGGATTTGTTAAACATGGTTTTCTCCTGAATTAATATTTATTTAAGGTGCAGGCTGAATCAGCAAAATTTGCAGATCGTCGACATTGGTGCCTGTCGCGCCGGTAATCACTAAGTCGTCAGACGTTTTTAAAGCGGTGTATGAATCGTTATTATCAAGCAGTTCGATCGGGCTGATGCCTGTTTGAATCATGCGTTTGATCGTATATTGGTCAACGATGCCGCCAGCCGCATCGGTCGGGCCGTCGCGGCCGTCGGTGCCGCCGCTAAGGAATGTCCAGTTGCCGGTTAAGCCTTGTTGTTCTGCGGCAATCGCAAAAGCCAGCGCCATTTCCTGATTGCGGCCGCCGCGTCCGTCGCCTTTCAATGTAACTGTGGTTTCGCCGCCTGCCAACAAAGCTATCGGCTTGTTTTGTGGGGGCGATTTAAGTCGCCTTTCAACGCACTGGGCGACTAAAGTCGCCCCCACAGTCCTGGCTTCGCCGGATAAATGGTCGCTGTATAGTTCAGTTTCGTAGCCCAGTTTTTGAGCGGCTTCCAGCATCGCGTTGACGCTGATGGTATTGCTGCCGATCAGGGTATGTCCGGTGTTTATAAAAATGTCGTCGCCCGGCTTAGGCGTTTCGGCGATATTGCCCAGTTTGCCTTGTTCCAGATGCTGCCGGACATTGCTTGGTACTTGCTCCCAAACGCCTTTGGCTTTAAGAATTTCTATCGCATCGGCGTAAGTGGTGTCGTCGGCAACAGTCGGGCCGCTGGCGATGACACTCAAATCGTCTCCCAACACGTCGGATAAAATAAGCGCATGCAAATGGGCAGGCATAGCCATTCGGGCCAAGCCGCCGCCTTTTAGTTGCGACAAATGTTTGCGCACGCAGTTAATTTGGTTGATGGTGGCACCAGAGGCCAACAGCAGATCGGTGGTGGCAATCTTTTCCTGCAAGGTAATCTGCCCGGCTGGGCAGGGGATCAACGCCGAACCGCCGCCGCTGACCAGTACCAGCACCAGTTCATGTTCTTGCGCTTTTTGCACCCGCTCGGCAATGATAAGCGCGGCATTAAATCCAGCTGCATCGGGCAAGGGATGTGCTGCGCCGATCACGTCAACATTGTCGATATGTCTAACATTTTCATAATTGGTGACGGCTATGCCTTTGCCCGCCAGTTTCCCCGCAGGAATAATTTCTTGCGCCGCCTGTGCCATTGCGCAGGCGGCTTTGCCGAATGCAACAAGATGAACCTTTGAATAATCGCCAAAGAGCTCTGGGACAAGATAGCGTTTAACCGCTTGGTAAGGATCGGCCGTCGCTATGCCTGCCTGAAAAATGCTGAGGGCATCTTGTCTGATTAATGCCGAATCGGATAAAGGACTCATGTCAGGTTCGGTCGCGGTTTATGCCATTTCCTTAGCCAACGCAAAGATATTTTCGGCATCGAAAACCTGCTTGTTATCTTCAAATAATTTTGCAATACAGGCGCGGTGCAAGGCCAGTTTCAGCGAGCCGAAACCGATAGCGCCCCAAATGATTTTGCCTTCGCGCAGATTGCCTTTATCCATCACGTCGGTGCCGCCTATGCCCAGAGGTGGCGTAGCGTTGGCATCGGCAATCATTTCGATATGAGTGTTGTGCTGCCATTGATCGGCTCTAAGCAGCTCTACGCCCGCCGCGCCGGTTGCAAAAACAATGTTGGCGTGTTCAATGGCTTTGGCCCTGGCATTGTTGTCCAATGCTTCAATAGGGGTCAGGTTTACGCCAAAGCGGGCTTTCATATTGTTGCAGGCTTGAACGGCACGCTCCATTTTACGGCCGGTCAACGAAACTTCAGCGCCTTCCATAGCCAGCATGGCCGCCGCGCGTTGCCCAACCGGGCCGGTGCCTGCCAGCACCACCGCTTTTTTACCGGTCAAGGCCCCGCTGGATGCCAGTTTTGCAACAGCGGCGGCTGCCGTGGTATTGCTGCCGTTACTGTCCAGCATCACCGAGACCTGGAAGCCGGGGAAAAAGTGTTTTTGCACCGCAATAAATAATGCCTGTCCTGCAATCATGTCACTGCCGCCGACAAAAATGGCGGTATTCTTTTTGTCCTTGGGTGCGCGGGTAAATATCGTGCCTTCCACCAAGCCTGAGATGTTTTCAGGCGTCAATCCTCCGTGTCCGATCACATGATCCGCACCGCCGTCATAAGCTACAACGGTATCGAAAACTGAAGGGTGAGAGTCTGTATCGAATTGGAATAGCAGTTTTTTCATGTGTTACTCGCAATGGGTTCGGCTTGTATGCGTGAATACGATTATTAAAGCGGCATATTATACGCGATAAACAAAACACTGCCTTATTTAGCCCGCTTTCTGAATCATCAGAGCGGTTTGTTTTTTGATATGCTTGCCTGTAGAGGCTTATCTTCGTTATTATCTGTAGAAATGGAGTTATGCTGTGGTTGTTAGGCATTATCGGGAATGGGATTGGCTGCAATATTTTCCGATGAGCTTGGTAGCTTTCGACTAAGCTTAGGGAAAATTATAAAAATTAAAGGAAAGACCGATGAAAACCCCCATACACATTGCCGTAACAGGTGCCGCA
>DATBQC010000402.1:0-1614 GCA_036561065.1 Methylobacter sp.
GGCCAACAACAGGTTGTAATTAAATCATTGGAAGCAAATTACCGGAGAGTGGAAGGCGTTTCAGGTGCAACTATTTTGGGCGATGGTTCTGTTGCGCTGATTCTTGACGTTCCAGGTTTGGTGCGTTTTTCAATTCGATAAGACAATAGATAAAAGCAGATATGGCACAAGAAGCTGAAAATAAAGATATTGACCAATATCACTATAGTAAAAACCTGGATAACGCAGTGCAATATCTGAGTTTTGCCTTAGGCAAAGAAGAATACGGAGTTGATATTCTTCGCGTTCAGGAAATACGAAGCTGGGAGCCCGTTTCCAGAATACCAAACGTTCCTTGTTATGAAAAAGGTGTTGTTAACTTACGTGGCTCCATTGTGCCGATTCTCGATTTGAGAGAAAGATTTAATTTGAGCAAAGCCGAATACACGCCGTTGACGGTCGTTGTGGTGTTGCAAACTGGTGATAGCAACAAGACACGTATTATGGGGGTAGTGGTCGATTCGGTCTCTGATGTAATCAGTGTAGATAAGACTGAAATTCAAAGTGCCCCAGACTTTGGGGCTAAAGTAAGTAACGAATTCATTAACGGACTGGTATCTGTTAATGAGCGCATGGTGATGCTGCTTGATGTGGACAAGTTACTGAAACTAGAAGAATTAGATCAGGATGAGAGTCAATGATGTTTAATGCATTTGTCATGATGTGTGGAATTTTAAGAGGTAATGTGGCGTGAAAATAAATATGCCGTTAACTAATAATGAAGTCGTACTGAAAAAGGGCACCATCCTGGTTTCAAGAACCGATTTAATGGGGCGTATTACCTACGTCAATGACTCATTTGTTGAAATCAGCGGTTTTACCCGTGATGAATTGATGGGGGCGGAACATAACATCGTTCGCCATCCTGATATGCCTGCGGCGGCTTATGAAGAATTATGGATAACTTTAAAGCAACTTAGACCCTGGCAGGGGCTGGTGAAAAACAGATGTAAAAATGGTGATCATTACTGGGTCGAAGCCAATGCTATGCCGTTATTTAAAGATGGGAAGGTCTATGAGTACCTTTCCGTTCGGCATCCTCCAAAGCGTGATCGGATTCCAGCGATTGAACAGTTATACAAGAAAATCAATGCCGGCGAAATAAAACTAAGGCCAACCGGTTTAGCAGCAATATCTAAATCGATTAGCGAAATTGCAATAACGAAAAAAAATGCTTTTATAGTATCCGCTTTCTTGGCACCTATCTTTTTTCTGATGTACCGATTATTCCTGACTCAGGAGTACGGTTTGATGGTTGGGGTTGCTTTGTTAGCCACAATGGCATCGGCGCTCAGCGTCAATATGACCAAAGTAATAACCGACACGTTGGAAACTGCAATCACTATTTGTTACCGGCTAAGCAGCGGAAGCTTCGGAAATAAGGTTGACCTGAAGCGGGAAGATCAGCTGGGCGATTTTTTGCGGGGCTTGTATTGTATGGAAGTCAAGCTTGGTGTGGATTTGGCCGATTACAAGCAAGGCCTCGCAGAGTCCAAACGGATTACCCAAGCGCTGGATAATGTTCATAACGGTGTCATGGTAGCGAATAAGGGTTTTGAAATCATTTACATGAAC
>DATBQC010000403.1:0-2537 GCA_036561065.1 Methylobacter sp.
ATAGGTTTCCTAAAGCTGCGCAGTAATAATATTCCGGCCGTCAGGCAAAATATCGCAGCAGTCAATGACGCAAGAATTGCGATCCAATGCGACTGGGCAACCAAATCCTCCAGTTCTTGCTTAGCCTGTCCGGCTTTCTCCCGTTCGGCGTTGATGGCGGTATCGATCAACGGCTGGAATTTTCCGTCGATTTCTTCTTCCGAGAATTTCGATAGAGCCTGCACCGCCATTTCTTGTTTACCCTGTTGACGCAACCGTTCGATTTCGTCGAACCGATACTCGCTCGCATCCAGAAAAGCGGTGAAGTGGGCAACCCTTTCCAGCTCGGCAGGTTTATTGGGCAAATCATCAGCATGGCTCTCTGCGACCGCAGTATTTCTAAGTTCCTGCATCGCTTCGTAGAGACGATACTTGGATGACTCTACACCGGCTTCCGCAGTGGGACTGGCCGTTATCAGCCTATCCATCCGCTGTTTGAAGTGGCGATAGGCTTCCTCGGACAAACTCTCGTAACGATCGAAAGCTTCATACGCCGCTTGGCTGCGCTGAAAATTTTGGGCAACTTGGTTTGAACCCCAATACAGCGCGAATCCTAAAAATAAGACAAAGCCGAACGAAACAGCGATGACTATTGCCAAACGGAAACGAAACATGCGTTCTAATTGGTTTCGCCGCTTTCGTCCATGTGTTTTTCCATGGACCTGATGGCTTCCAGCTTTTCCCGTAGCAGACGGGCTTCATCTTTCTTCGATCCATTGGTATCTTTCGATTCCAGAACGGATTGAACCGATTTTTGTTTGTGCTCCAACGAACC
Source organism: Methylobacter sp. (assembly GCA_036561065.1). GTDB lineage: Bacteria > Pseudomonadota > Gammaproteobacteria > Methylococcales > Methylomonadaceae > Methylobacter_A. The sequence continues at coordinate 815 of DATBQC010000403.1, forward strand.
GATTTTTCTCGACACGTTTTGTAAACGTTTTAAGGCTTCGGTATGAATAGCGACAAGCTTCTGCATCCGTTCATCGAACAGGCTTCCGGGGGGGATAGAATTTAGCCCGTCCAGAATTCTGGGGATTTCACCACAGCTATCCGAAAGTAAGCGGCCTACCATTAGGTGCAAGTATATTCCTGGTCCGGGAGGACTTTTTTGGCGTTTTAGCAAGGTGCGACAAACATCGGCGCGCGACGAAGCGGGTATTTTGGACATGTTGGCTCCGAAAGCCAGCAGTTCGTCAAAATCGGATTGCGCATAGGGATCGTTATAGCGGTCTGGATAAGCAGGATACATTTGAGCGCATCCGGTCAGCAGCAAAAGACTTAGCGTTAAACTGATGTTTCGAATAGAAAGTAATGGCAGCATAAATATGATTTTCGGCCTTTAGGTAGGGTACGCTGTGCGTACCTTTATAAGTTATCATAAAAATCAGCGTAAAAGGTACGCACAGCGTACCCTACGACGAATTGCAAAAATTTTTTAGGTTTCCTGGTTTAACGGAATCTGAACACGAATGCGAGCCCCATGCTGATCTTGTCTTGCCTCAATAATATCGACTTTGCCCTGATGGTTGGTGACATATTCTTTGACAATAGCCAGCCCCAATCCGGGACCTTCGACACACTCATCGTCTTGGGTGGTTTTGCCGCGAAAAAAGGGTTCGAACACATGCGAACGTTCCTCCGGTTCAATACCCGGCCCCTCATCTTCGACTTCCAATTCCATCTGCGTACCCGAATCGCGAAGCATGATGCGTATTTCGCCGCCTGTTGGCGAATATTTCACCGCATTCGACATTAGCTGCTCGATAATGCTACGAAGTTGGTCGTGGATTCCGGCGATCTCGACCGGCCTGACTAACTTTTTCACGCTAATCGATTTAGTCTGTAGACGGATTTGAAAATCCTCAATGACCGACTCAAGCAGGTTTTTCATATTGACGGTTGCTTTGCGGTTCAGTTCCGACTTCGAGTTGATCTGACTATAACGAACCAATTCTTCGGACACCGTTTTCAGCTTGTCGACATTGTTGCAGAGTAGCCGTGCGAGCTCCTGTTGATCGCTGTCCGGTTCCTCATTCGGTTCATTTGCAATCAGCTCGGCGGCTTCGCGGATGCTCTCCAACGGCAGATCGATCTCGCGGGCCACGTTGTGCATGAACTGCTGTTTCGATACCTCCAATTCCATCAAATGCGTACGCAGCCATTCCAGGCGATTGCCCAGATAGCGCATATCCGAAGGGCCTTCAACATCAATCGGTTCGTCGAGTTCCCCCGAACCGAGACGTCGGATGCTGGTATCCAACTGCCTCATTGAACGCGAGAGTATGATTAGCAGTATCGCGATGAAGATAAACGAGATTGCCAACAGAACTGCGCCCTTGATTAATAGTCCCTGCTCAAGCGATTCCGATTGTTGGCGCAATTCGTTGAATTGATGATCAACGTGGTTCTCGAATTCACGCGAAAGGCTGGAGGAAGACTCACGCAGCCCTTGGAACGCTTCATCGACCGGCAATTTAAGATTATTCTCGCTCGCCGAGCCAATGATCTGTTGATAAATCAGATTTTCCTTCTCCGATAATTCGTTGACCAAAAGTGCGATTTTGTTATCGACATGAAGTTTTAACAATTCGCTCAAGGCTTGTTTGAACGATGCCCGCGTAGTTTCATACGAT